>JAGDMB010000316.1 GCA_017860375.1 Bacteroidota bacterium
GGGAATTGAATACCCCGAGCAATCGCTGAACCACAATAATTCAGAATCCACGGTTCATTTTCCAACCTTCTAAAACTAGGTCCCATGAAACGCTTGAAACGATTTTTTTCCCCCGCAGTGTTTCTGTCCCTGTCGGTTTTGTTTTCTTCTGCTGCCTGGTTGAAAACTCCCGTTGCTGAAGGAGAAACAGATGGTATCGGTCAGGCGGATAAGCCTGCGGAGACCAGGGTCAGTACAACGTCTTTTACAAAAAAACTGCACTTTGAGCCGAACATGGGTCAGACCGATCCCACGGTTCGCTTTCTTTCACGCGGCAAGGGCTATACCTTGTTTCTTACTTCGGGTGAAGCCATCGTATCGTTGCGTGATGCAAAAACCGGTGAATCATCGGAGAATTCATTTTCAGCAGTACGCATGCAGCTTGGGGGAGCCAATCCTGCTCCGGATATTACCGGACATGAAAAACTGCAGGGCATCACAAATTATTATATCGGAAACAATCCCGGTGACTGGCATTCAAACATTGCCAATTATGCCATCGTTGAATACCATGATGTATACCCGGGAATCGACCTGGTGTATTATGGCAATGAGGGCCGGCTGGAATTCGATTTTATTGTTTCACCGGATGGCAATCCAAAGGACATTCTGCTGAAATTTGTATCCGATGAAAAGATCCGCATCGATGAAGAGGGCAATCTTATTTTCTCCGGGCAAAACACTGAACTGAGCCTGAAACGGCCTGTGGCATACCAGGTAGTAAAGGATACCCGGAACAGGATTCGTGCAGAATTTACCCTCTTCGATGACAATCGGGTCGGATTTGCCATTGGGGATTACGATCCGCAGTATCCCCTGGTAATTGACCCGGTATTGGTGTATTTCTCATACCTTGGGGGGAGTGATTATGAAAGTGGAAATTCTATTGCAGTTGATGAAGCCGGTTGCGTTTATATTACAGGTTCTACAAGCTCGGTGGATTTTCCGGAACGAAATGGTTTCCAGGCTGATTTGTTTCCTGATGGTTATTCGGATGTTTTTGTAACCAAATTCAATGCCGGGGGGACGGATATTGTGTATTCCACCTATATCGGCGGCAATTGTATTGAAGACCCTGTAGCGATTGCCGTTGATGCAAACGGACAGGTATATGTTACCGGAGAAACCTGTTCCTGGGATGATGAGGACACTCCTGGATATGATGGTTTCCCATTGATGAATGCCTGCCAGATAGAATATGGGACCCAGTACGATGCCTTCATAACGGTTTTGAGCAGGTCAGGCGGACTTGCCTATTCCACCTACCTGGGAGGTGACGGAGAGGATTATGCCACAGACATTGCTGTTGACAACTATGGCAATGTATACGTTACCGGTACTGAATTTTCTTACGATTTCCCGGTAAAAAATGCTTTTATGGCGGAAAAGGCCAGTTATTATTATGATACTTTTGTAGCCAAAATAGATCCGACGAAATCGGGCGATGGGTCGTTGGTTTACTCAACCCACCTGGGGGGCTATTATGACGACTATAGCAGCGGCATTGCCGTGGACAGGTACGGATGTGCATATGTGACAGGACAAGGCTCCAAGGATTTTCCTACAACAGCCAATTCCCTTCAGCCGATATGGCAAGGAAAAAAGGACGCTTATGTGACCAAGTTCTCTGCGGACGGATCGTCGCTTGTCTATTCCACCTACCTTGGTGACACTATCGATAATCTGGGCTATGATATTGAAGTGGACGATTCATGCTGTGCCTATGTGAGCGGATACGGCCCTGTTCCCGTAACACCGGGCGCATTCACCGCTCCGGGTTCCAGTTTCCTCTGCAAGCTAAATCCGTCCGGCACCGGATTTGTTTATTCGGCGTGTTTGAATATCAGAAATTTATCTGTGGATAAAAAAGGAAACATCTTCGGAACCTATTCCTATGGTTGGGGAAAAGGTGGCGGAATAAAGGCGTTGAACCCGGATGGAACCGACACCTTGTTTGACCACAGGATAAGCGTGAACCCACAGGATCTTGCCATCGACACCTCCCATAATCTCTATGTTACAGGAAACACCGATTCCATTGGCCTGGCCACGGAGAATGCCTACCAGAAAAATCCGGCCGGCAAATTGGATGCCTTCGTTATGAAACTTTTTATAGAGCCCCCAAAAGATCTGGTCGTAAAAGTGTTGTCCGATCCCTTGTACGATATTCCCGAACCGGTGATCAATACTTTGTTTGATATCTATTCCATTGACCTCTCAAACAGGGCCAATCCATTGATTTACCTTGAAAGCCAGTATACTGACGGAGAGGGTCTGCTTCACCTGCCGGATAACCGCTATCATCCGGGCATGCCGGTTTTCATCCATACCACACCATCTAAAAGGCCTGCGGTTAAAGGCAACCGCACGATCAACACATCCTATATGTACAAGGTGCACCTGGATAACCTGATCATCGACAACCAGGGAAACGTCAGCGCCCAATTGCTCGAAACAGACCCTGCGGACACCACATTGACCTATCTGAGTCATGCCTCCGTTGGATTCAGTCTTGTTGCCAGCATCGAATGGCTGGCCTCACCGCATTATGTCAATAACCTGGGAGCGGCTTTTATCAAAGCGAACAACATGCTGTATGATGTTACCAATGGCCAGGCCTTCATTGACACGGTAGCTATTTTCGACAATAAATCTCATTGGAAAGATGCCGATATTCAGATTTATGCCAGCAATTCTCAGTGGCCAAGTGCAAGGGCTTTGGGTATGGAAGCAGATGAAGCCGGGATGGTTGTCAAACTGCCGCCGGTTTTGTATATCACAAGCAAATACGGCAATGTGAATGCTCTTTATAATGCCGAACCGATAGATCCGTCATTTACGCTGAATTCGTCGGCAATGGTGCATGAATTGGGTCATTACCTTTTGGGATTCAGGGATGAATATGAAAGCATGGCAGGGAATGATACCTTTCCACCCCCTGCTGACCTGCATATAAATTTTGGATTCATGGATGAATGTTACAATCTGAATGACCCAAGAAGTACTGAAATGTCGGATTATAAACCGGGTGATCCCATGTTCGAACATTATCAGCATACCGAACAATATCAATACCACGGCCAAAATTGCTGGGAATTTTTCCAGGATTCCTACCAGAACGGTTTTGATGACATGATGGCCTTTATCCACAGGCCGGTTGATCTGGGAATTTCTTCGGATAACATAATGAAAGGTCCCAACAGCGACACCTTGCATCCGGATTTCTCCGTTGGTGACATGATGGGATTCGAATTCAAGGCTACCATGACGGCGAATCCCCGGCGCGATTTTCTGATTACCGATCGTCGTTCGGGATTGCCTTTGCCGGGAGCCGATAACTGGCTTCGCAAAAATGGTACGAGAAGGCAAATACATCATGGATATGCAAACGATGCAGGCCGTATCAGGATTTTTAATGCCGAAGCGGGAGATACGATACTGTCTGGCCATAAGGTTGGCGAGGAATGGAAATATGAAATGATCAAGGTCGCCCCTGCCGTGAAAAAGACAGAAGACAACGCACAAACAATCGAATTGAAAACGGTGAATGGTCAATTCGCACTGTTGTCGGGCCTTGCCTTTGACGAAACGGGTGTACCCGTCTACCAATGCCTGGCCGATCCGATGTTTTCCTCGCCTCCGTCCATACAGGTGTCTGACGATGTTTCCGAATCGGAAAAGCAGGTATTGTCGGCATCGGAGGGAACCTATTCCGCAGTATTCAATAA
>JAGDMB010000058.1 GCA_017860375.1 Bacteroidota bacterium
GTCCGATACCCTCGGCACCATCGAAAGTGATCTCAACGCCGTATTGAATGATACATCTATGCTTGATCTTAGGGTGAGAACTGGAGAGAATATCGGTCAGAAAAGCATCCGTACAGACTTTTCCGCTATTTCTCTCAATATTTTCGAACCCCTGGTCAGCAAGTATATTAGCGGATTACACGGGGAGATAAACGGAAAGCTGGCATTCACATCAACCGGAAACAAATCCCAATTGAATGGTTCAATTCAAATCAAAAAGACAGCATTGAAGGTAGTGCCCCTGCATGCATCATTTTATCTGCCCGGTGATAGTATCAAACTGAAAAATAATCAACTCATATTCAAAGATTTTACGGTACTGGATTCCCTGCAAAAACGACTAAGCCTCAACGGAGCCATTGACCTGAATGACCCGGACAAGATAACAGCTGATCTGAAGATCACCTCCGACCGTTTTCAGGTGATGAACACCACGGAGAAGGATAATCCGGCATTTAACGGAAATATTTTTATCAACTCAAAGCTCAACCTCACCGGACCTGTTCAGAAGCCTTCCATTACAGGGAATATAGTACTTGCCGGCGGAACGGTTATCAATTACCGATACACAGAGGATCTGACGGTTTCGGAAACGGAAAAAACAATCACTTTTAAAAGTCTTACACAGGATACGGCCACAAGGGACCTCAAACTGGCTTCCGTAAATACATTTTCAAAGGTACCCAACATTGAAACTTCAATCGAGATCGATCCGAACAGCCTGTTCAATTTTCAGATATCCCGCGGATTTGATATTGGTGTCCAGATTACCGGAGGTGGTTTTCTGAATTATGCCCTTATGCCAAATAAGGCCATTAATTTAAACGGCACATATGAGATTCAACAAGGCAGTTCTCAATTGAAAATTCCCGGCTGGCCGCGCAAAGATTTCATCATAACACCGGGCAGCTTTCTGAAATGGAATGGTGCAGTGGATGACCCGGAACTTCGTCTGGAAACAACCAGTAAGGTCAGGGGATCGTATTATAATCCGGTGGAAGGCAAGGACCGGCAGGTCGATTTCAAGGTTTTTATGAAGCTTACCAACCGGCTTTCACAGCTTGAAATCGTATTTGATGTTGGCAGCAATGATCAGTATATCACGAGCGTTTTTAATACCTTATCCACGGACGAGAGGATGCGGCAGGCTATTAATCTGCTTATTTTCGGGCGAATAGAACTTCCCAACATGGCAAGTTCATCCGATTATGTTACCCAGCAGATTAACCAGTTTTGGGAATCACAAATTAACCAGCTCACCAAATCGACTTTTAAAAGCGTGGACCTTTCTTTTGGTATTGACACGTACACCGGCACCACCGAGGCCGGGGGCGAACAGGAATATACCAGTTTTACCTATGAGGTAAAGAAAGAAATGTTCAACGAACGGGGCTCTGTTCTTGTTTCGGGGCGTATGAATGACAACAGCCAGGCCGGTGCACCCACCAACAACATGATCGAGAATTTTATTTTTGAATATGCCCTCGATACCAACCGGTCAAAATACCTTAAGGTATACCGGCAGCAGAATTACGAAGACCTGCTCGAGGGAGAGGTAACCAAATCGGGTGTCGGATTTATCTACCGGAAAAGCTATGACAAGCTCAGGGATATATGGCGGAGGAAAGAACCAAGAACCAAGAACCAAGAGCCAAGAACCAAGAACCAAGAACCAAGAATAAAGACGTAGAATAATAAAATAGAGAAGTGAGTTTTATGCCGGTAAGCATTTGTTATAATTGGATAATGGTTCAAACGGGAGCAATGAATTGAATTATGCAGCGGAAGATCCTGCTATACGGTGTGCTGTTTGCGCTGGCGGCTATGATCCTGGCATCATGCTCCAATACCCGGTTCCTTACTGGTGATCGGATACTGTATACGGGAAAGAAAACCATCTTTATCAGTGATTCCGCGAAGCTACCGGACCGGAGTGTTGTGCAGACGACAAAATCCGTTACTGCCTTTAAGCCCAATAATGCATTGGGAGGGAAACGTGTGTTACTCCCTGTGGGTTTGTGGATATACAATTACAGGAAACCGACAGAGAAAAAAGAATCTCCGGGATGGTTCTACAGGACGTTAGCCAAAGAACCGGTGCTGATATCAAAGGTAAATCCCGGGGGTCGATGCCAGAAGCTGGAATCTGAACTTTTCAGCAAGGGATACTTTCATTCCAGGGTGTGGGCAAGCATTGACACCAGTCGCCGGAATCCGCGCAAAGCTGGTATAATTTATACCATTAAACCCGATCAGCCCTTCCGGTATCATGAAATATCCTTTGTGCCTCCCGCAGATGATGTCGACAGTGTAATAAACAGTTTTCAGCCCGATCTCGTTCTGAAACCCAATGATGTGTTCGATCTGGGAAAGATCAAATCCGAAACCAAAAAGATTACCGCCCGGTTGCTGGAAGAGGGGTATTTCTATTTTAATCCGGCCTGCATGAAGTGGACGGCAGATACCACCCGATTACCCTATCGGATTGATCTAAGGATCGGTAAAAAAACGGATCTTTCACCCAATGCCTATCGGAAATATTCCATTGACGATATTACGGTAAGAATTACTCAACCGGTTGATTCGCTTCGTCTTCCTCAACCTGAGGATACGGTTTATTTTGATGGGATCAGCCTCATAGCAGCAGGTGAACCTGTAAAGCCCAAGGTTATTTCAAGGGCGATTTACTTTCGGAAAGGTGACTTATACTCGGCTGTAAAACAGCAGCAAACCATGAAACATTTGAACAGCTATGGAATTTTTAAATATTTAAATTTACAGTTGGTTCCGGATCCGGACAGCCTGGTGCCTCAGCTGGATCTTTCCGTTGAGCTGACGCCCATGAAGAATATCAGTCTTGATCTGGAAGCCAATGTGGTAACGAAATCGACCGGGTTCTCCGGACCGGGATTTGCAGCCACCCTTGCACACGGAAATCTTGCCAGGGGGGCCAACAGATTACAGCTGAAACTCGATGGAGGCTTTGAATGGCAATGGAGCAACAATTCGTCCAGTACCCTTGGCACAGTGTCATACAATGTAGGGATCTCTTCATCCATCACCTTTCCGAGAATTATAAAACCTTTTACGCTTTTCAATACCAGCCGGTTTAGTCTTCCGCAGACATCGGTCACCCTGGGATGGGAATTTTTAAATAAGATCCAGTACTACCGGATGAGCTCATCGAATCTGGGATTTGGTTATCAGTGGAAAAAACCGGATAAAATCACACACGCTTATAATCCCTTGTTTTTCAATTCAATAGTTTTACTGGAAACTACGCCGGAATTTGATTCTATTCTGTATGCCAATCCGTATATACGAAAAAGTTTCGAAGAGCAATTCATTGCAGGCATGAAGTACAGTTTTATCTATGACAACAGCACCACAAAGCAACCCAATGGCTTTTATTTTCAGGCGGGCATCAGTACGGCCGGTTTTATCTATGACAACAGCACTACAAAGCAACCCAATGGCTTTTATTTTCAGGCGGGCATCAGTACGGCCGGCAATTTGCTCGACCTTTTCTATAAGCCTTCTCCGGATGAGCAGGAAAGGCCATACAGTATTGCCGGAAACGTGTATTCCCAGTTTTTAAAGCTCTCCACAGACATACGGTATTACCGGAATATTCGGGACATGAGTTTTGTTTTCCGTTTGTATTCAGGCGTCGGCTTACCCTATAGCAATTCAGTGGTTATGCCGTATGTGGAACAGTTTTACAGTGGCGGCTCAAACAGCATAAGGGCCTTTATCGCCCGTTCTCTTGGACCTGGAAGCTTAGAGCCCGATGAGAACTCGGATATAATCGATCAAACCGGTGATATTAAACTGGAAGGCAATTTTGAATACCGTATTAAATTGTCCAAAGTGATCCATGGTGCTGTTTTTCTCGATGCCGGTAACGTCTGGTTGCTGAATACGGATGAAAGCAGGCCCGGCGCTGAATTCAGGTTTGACTCATTTGCAGATCAACTGGCCGTAGGAACAGGAATCGGATTCCGGTTTGATTTTAATTTCTTTATCCTGCGTACCGATTTTGGCTTCCCGCTTCGCAGGGCCTATGCCACCGATGGCAGCAACTGGCTGACAACAGCCAGCGATATTGTATCCGGTTTCGTGTTTAACCTGGCCATCGGTTATCCCTTCTGAAAATTCCGCTGCCTGATAAAGGGGGGAACCAAACCCATCCTGGGGAACCGGTGGTTTAATTTGAAGCAGCCTCCAGGAGTTGCTTTCCGACCGGATTATCGGGGTATAAACGGATCAGCCTGTTGGCATAGGGCAGGACTTTCGCGTTTTGCTGATGATTGAGGTAGAATGTGCAGATGCCATAAAGGAAATCGTAATTGTCCGGTTCCTTATTCAAAACCCTGAGAAAGTATTTTTCAGCTTCCCCATAGTTTCCGAGTGAATTTTCGAGAAGAGCCAGGTTGTAAACTATCCTTGTATTATCAGGCATCCGTTCCATGGCTTTCATAAAATACTTTCTGCTTTCGTCGTTTTTGCCCATTTCGGCCAGCAACAAGGCAAGTGAGTAGTTGATTTCCACAATTTCAGGGTTTTCTGCCAATACTTCGCGAAGCAGTTTTTCCGCCTCCTCATTTTTCTTTTGCTGGTTATAGACCGTGGCAAGGTTTACTTTGGCCATGTTGAACAGGCCGTCGATTTTCAGGGCTTCCTCGTATGCTTTTGCTGCCAGATCAAGGTTGCCCGCATTGGCATACATCACGCCCAGGTTGAACCGGCCACCGGAAAAGTCGGAAACATATAGATTTGATTTCCTGTATTCCTCCATTGCTGCTTTCATGGCCTTTTTCGCCGGATCACCCAGCATGCTCTCCGGCACCTGTGAAAGCCTGATGGCAGCCTCGGCCCGTATCCCCATTACCGGATCATTGAGCAACGGGAGCAAACGCTCCTCATACGCTTTGGCATCGGATGGATGATAGTTCATTACTGCGGTATGTCTTACAAGTGAAGCCGGGTCGCTGAGCGCTTTTTCAATTGCACGGTTACTTAAACTGTCGTTGTAGCTGCCCAGTAGCTGAACCGCAGTCGCCCTTATCATCAAAGGGATGAGTTCATTTTCGGCATACAGGATCAGGGCCGGTATTGCTTTCGGATCGGCATGACTGGCATCCGCAAACGTTTCTCCATAATGAGGCCGTTTTTTTGTTCCGTACCATTTTTCAATATAGTCTTGTGCCCATGCGGCAGATTTATCGGTATGACAATCGGTACAGGCATTGGGTGATCCAAGCCTAAGGGTAAGGTCAGGCCGCGGGATCCTGAAACTGTGATCGCGCCGGTAATCATTCCCCATGTAAAACTGTCCGACCATATGACAGTTCACGCATTGAGCCCCGGTTCCTTCCTTGTATTCCGGTTTATAACGGTTTATCAGACGGGGGGTTTGGATTTCACCCATTTTATGGAAGTGGTGGTCGGGTGTATTGTAAATATCGGGACGATGGCACCGGAGGCATAACTGATTATCATCCTTCAGGGTTTTAACGGAATGAACATCATGACAATCGCTGCATTTTATATTTTTCTCGAACATTTTGCTCTGTGTAAACGAAGCATATTCATAATCTTCTTCCCGTATCTGCCCGTCCACATGATAATAAGGCTCGGTGATCAGCTGCGGTATCATATAATTGAGGAGGTCTTCATTGTTGTTTTCATAGTCGCCTAGGATAGAGCGCCTTGCGTGACAGCGGGCACAGACATTCATCAGCTCCTGGCTGGTAAGGTCCCTGGTTTTAACGATCAATCCGGTATTCACATCCATTGGCCTGGAATCCTCGGGCAAACTGGCCCATTCAAGATGCCCGGAAGCGGGACCATGACAGGCTTCACAACTGACATCGATTTCCGACCAGGTGGTATGATACGTGCCGGTGTTTGGATCATAATTTTTCCTGAGATTGGTGGTATGACAATCGGCACACATGCCGTTCCAGTTTTGAGACTGATTGGTCCAGTAAAGCCAGTTATCCGGATCTATATTTTGTCCTCTGTAAACCGTATCCCCCAGGTGAAACCACCTCTTTCGTTCGGTATCCCAGGCAATCGGCAGGCATTGTAACCGGCCACCCTCGAAAGGCACCAGGTATTGCTGCAAAGGAGTATAGCCAAAGGTATGGGTAACCTGAAAATCCCCGAATTCACCACCGGGTCCCTGCGTGTGTATATAAAACCTGCCCTCTTTACGGAACATCCGGTGCGTTAATCCCTTATGCCTGAATTCGCAATCGCTGAAGTTGCCAAGAACGGTCTTATCGGTTGCAGAGTCCATTGCCAGATCGTGATGGGAACCCAGCCACAGATCATCTTCCTTCTTATGGCATTCGATACAGGTCTGCCGGCCGACAAATACGGGTCCCTCCTGCACTGCGCTGCGGCCCCTTTCAATAGCATGCCGTACCAAATAGACCGGGAATGCCAGTACCATTATCAGGGTGGCAATAAAACCTGCCTTTTTCCAGGTTGCAAAGGAATAAGATACCGGATCAGATGGCATACGTGACCTGATTTTTATCGAATTTTTTACGTTTAATTTTTTGACCGGTATCTATTTTTACTTTCCCGCCTTCGATGGTAACCGGGTAATAGTCAAGAGCCCTTGGCGCAGGCGAATTGATCACATTACCGAGCCGGTCAAAAGCAGAGGAATGACAGGGACAAATAAATTGTTTCTTCTCCTCGTTCCATAAAACCGAACAACCCAAATGGGAACAAATAAGCGACAGGGCAAGAAATCCTCCGTCTTTCTGCCGCACCATATATACCTTGTTCACCCGGTCGGGCGTTACCGAACCGGGCAGGAAATCTTCCACATTGCCGATTATTTTCAGATTGGCGGCTGTTTTGCTTTTTTTCTGATCTTTTCCCGGCCTTAACAGATTAAAGGTTAAAAAGACAAGCTCTGTGGCAGCCACCAGGCCAAGTATTTTCCAGGCGGTCTTCAGGAATTCTCTCCTTTCGGATTTCTTATTCAGGTTGATATCGGGCGGTGTCTTTTTCATCCGGTGTTGGATCGATTTAGATTTGCCAGGGCCACATCAGGTTCATTCCCTCGCCCCTGAAAAATATTCCGGTAAGGGTTAACACAACATAGGAACACACAAGAACAATTAGCAGGGATTGTATGGTTTCAGAGCGGTTTAAGGTAAGTTTCTTGTGCAGGATTTTTAAAAAGAAATAGACAGAACCGGCAACCAGGGTAAAGGGTATGATTCCCATGGTTATTATGGAAGGAATCACCGGGATCAGTTTCTCGGGATCGGGTAAAAACTCGCTTGCCAGTATAAAAACCGGTGTTGCAACCAAAGCAGCAACCAGCGAATACAAGGCTGATTTTTTTCCTTTTCCGGTCAAAAACCATATTCCGTAATTCGAATCGTTCAATCGGATATACGGAAGCCAGAAGCCACCAAGCAATATGGCCAACGGTATCACCACAACGGTAAAAAAGGGATGAAAATGGATCAGCAATTCCTGCAAACCCATGAAATACCACGGAGCTTTTGCCGGATTGGGACTGTATGCCGGATTGGCCCGCTCACGCAGGGGAGCATCAAAAAGGCTGCTGGTAAGCAATAAAACCGCAAGCAATACCAGCGCAACAACCAGTTCGCGGGCAACAAGGTGGGGTTGTGTATCCACCAGGGGACTTTCCTTGTCTTTTTCGGCCACGATGACGCCTCCGGCTTTCCGTATGCGCCAGAAATGATAGCCCATCAAAACGATCATGGAAAGCGGAATAATGCCGGTATGAAGGTTAAAGAAGTTGGTAAGCGTGGCGCTGCCCACTTCCTGGCCACCCAGCAGAGAGGCTTTTATACCATGTCCGATAAGGGGAATATACTCCAGCAAACTGGTGGATATGGTCACAGCCCAGTATGAAAGCTGGTCCCAGGGCAGGAGATACCCTGTAAAATTTGACAGGACAACCAGAACCAGAAGCACCATTCCGAATATCCATGTGGCATGCCTGGGTTTGCGGTACGCCCCGGTAAAGAATACCCTTAGCATATGCAGAAAGGTAATCCATAGTAACAGAATAGCGCTCCAGTGATGAATGTTTCGGACCATTTTGCCAAACAAAAGGCCGTCACGGATGGTCAAAATGGAATCATATGCATTTTCGGGCGAAGGCTCATAGTGAAACTTAAGCAACAATCCGGTGAAAACCTGGATAACCACCAGCAATGCAGCCATTCCGCCAAGTCCGAATGTCAGCGTGAAGCGCAGGGTTTGAAGTTTCACCTTCCGGGGGTGAAGGTGCAGAATTAAGTTATAGTATGGCTTTGCAGGCTTTTTATAGTCCGAAACTTCATTCATATCGCTACAGGAGGGAAAAATTTATGCACTACAAATGTAGTTTTTTTAGCCTAATACTGCACTTCGGCCCGCGATTTTAAAAGGTCAGACAAAGGACTTTTTGCCTGCTTCCGGATGCAATCCATACTTTATGCAGATAGCGTACCCGTTCACCGGATCAGTTTCATCAGGCTCTCTTTTAACGCACATGAAGCCGTTGCGACAGGATAATTGACCGCATAATCATGAAGATCCAGTATATCATGGATGTCATGGCCGGTGAGATCGGTCATGAATCCGCCGGCTTCCTTTATCAGAAGGGCCGGAGCGGCAATATCCCAGATCTTCGTATTCATATTCACGCAACCTCCGAATTTTCCTTCGGCCACATACAGGAAGTCAATGAGTGAATTGGTATTTCGGATATTGCGGCTGGCGGGAATCAGCTTCTTCAAAAGGGTCAGTCCCCGTTCCAGGCTCTCCTTGTCCCCTGTATAATCCGTGGAAAAGGCGACCAGCATTTCCCGTAAGTTTGTGTTTTCCGTGGCATTGATCCTTTCGCCGTTCTTAAAGCACCCGGCTCCTTTTTCTGCATAATACAGGTCCTGCTGAACCGGGAGACAGGCACCTGCAAGAACCGGTTCGTTGTCTTTCAGAACGGCAATCAATACGCCGAACCAGGGTATATGGGCAGCATAATTGGATGTGCCGTCGAGGGGATCGATCACCCAGGTTATATCGGAATCCTTATGGATAAACCCGCATTCCTCCGATAGTATGTTATGCGTGGGACAGGCTTTTTGAATTATACCGATGATCGTTTTTTCACTTTCCAGGTCGGCGTTGGTGACGATGCTGCTCTGGTTTTCCTTCGTGGAAATTACAAGGGTTTTGTTGAAATTGTGCCGCAGGGAGGCGCCGGCCTGTTCCAATGCTTCGGTAAGAATTGTTTTCATGGATTATGGTTTTCTTTTTTAATTCGGCTTCGTTTTGTAAGGAACTTCAGCAGAGGTCTTACGGAAAGCGGTATTTGTTTTTCGGCCAGCCGGACAAAATGCTGTTCTTCCCCCAGCCGAATGCTGAGCGTATAAAAAAACTGGTCCGGTGATGGCTCAGTGCGTTCGGATTCCTGCATAAGGCCCGGTATTCCCGCTTCATCCAGCAGGTGTCCAAGTTCCTCTGTTTCATCGGCAGACAGGGAATGGCTGTCGACTGTAGTACGGAGGGTTAGTCCTGCATATCCACCCGTACGTTCAAAATCGATGATTATGGGTACTTTCATTATTTTTCTGAAGCTTTTCAGGGGCATGGAAATCCATGCGGATTCCGGACCCCTGTGGTATCTTATCCGTCACGAAACCAGTTCCGTATTTTATCCATGCACCGTACTTTTTTACGGGTGTGGACCGTAATTCCCACTTCTTTCCATCCTTCGATCACCGCCTGCTGTTCGCGGCTGCTCTTTCCAAACAGGTCAACAGCTGTTTGCCAGGTCTTTTCGGCGGCATCCTGAAAATCGGAATTTTCGGTCAGTTTATCGCGCAGGGTAATGTACCATATCTTCCCGGCTCTTTCCCATGCATAGCCGCCTGTATTTATTGCAGCCCGATAAAAAGCCCGGTTGGGGATTCCTGAGTTGATATGCACGCCCCCGCTGTCCGAGGTGGTTTTTACATAATCCTTCATATGGCCGGGCTGCGGGTCTTTACCGATCAAAGGATCGTCATAGGCTGTGCCCGGCTCTTTCATTGAACGGAGCGCTTTGCCTTTAATGAGGCTGGTAAATAATCCGGCTCCGATCAGCCAGTCGGCTTCTTCTGCCGTCTGGCCCAAAAAGCGCTGTTTTACCAGGATGCCCATGATATCCGAAAAAGATTCGTTCAGGGCTCCGGACTGATCCCGATAAGCAAGCCGGGAAGTGTAATCCGTAACGCCATGGGTCAGCTCGTGTCCGATAACATCCACCGCAATGGTAAAACGGTTGAAAAGTCTTTCCTCCTCCGGCAGGTCTTCATCCCCGTCACCGTACACCATCTGTTCTCCGTCCCAGAACGCATTGTCATAGCCCTGCATGTAGTGTACGGTGGAGACCAGATTCATCCCATTGCCGTCAATGGAGTTACGGCCGAAGATGTCGTTAAACAGATCATAGGTCTGTCCGGCCCCTTCATACGCTTCATCTGCCGCTTTATCACCGGTGGGGGCATCTCCTTCTCTTCGGATCAGCAGACCGGGGAGGTCGGAACCAAATTGTGCATCATGGATCAGCCTGTATTTTTGTCCCGGTGCGGCTGTCATACCTGATAAAACGACTCCCGGCCGGCTTTGTCTCCGGTCGCGGATTTGAGAAGATAGGGCGAGCATTTTGTGTGCCCGTTCCTTTTGTTTTGGACTGCCCCTCTCTATTATTGATTCAATAATGTAAGGAGGAATAAAAAAATGCGGGAAATTTACACTGGAAGCCATAACGTGGATGGTTTAAGATTAACAATTTATTTTACGGATAACAAGCCAATAAAACACGGGAATAAATGTAGGAAAAATAGATTAAATACCGAAAGGTTTAAAACGAAAACGCCCCCGTCTGCAGACGGGGGCGTTTCATGTATTGGAACGGTATTAAAAGACTAAAGTTCCTGCAACTGGAAGATGATTGGCATGACAAACTGTTGTTTTACAGCTTTTCCGCCCTGTTTTGCAGGTACCCAGGATGGTGAATTATTGATACACCGCACTACTTCCTTGTCGAGTTCGGGATGCACACCGCGCAGTATCTTGATATCCGTGACCAGTCCCTTGGAATTCACACAGAACTGCACAAAGACCTTCCCGGATATTCCGGCTTCGGCGGCCACCGGCGGATAGACGATACTCTCCTGTACCCAGCTGCGGAAGGTATTTACGTCTCCTCCCTTAAAGGTGGCATTTTCTTCCACAATGATAAAAGGAGGTTCATATTCTTCCTGCACTTCTTCCGTCTGCTGTGTTTCTTCGATCCTGATTTCTTCCGGAGGGGCCTCAGCCACAACTTCCTTGGCCTCGTCAATGGTGGCAATCCTTACTTCTTCCTTTACGGTGTCGACAACCACAGGTGCTTCAAATTTTGCCTGCTGTTCCACATCAGGAGGAGGCGGAGGCGGGGGAGGAGGAGCCAGGTTTTCGTCGAGCTTCTCCATTTCCATCAGCACGTTTTTTTCAAGTTTCCGCTGAATTTTATTCTTGTTCTGATACGCCGCGATTACCGGGGAAACCATTGCAGCTGTGATGCCTACAAATGCACAAAAGAAAGCAATAATGAGAAATCTCCTGTAGCGTTTTCGCAGGTAATAGGCTCCGTACTCCTTGTTACGACCTTCGAACACGATGTCATCCATGGTCATGTACTGGCCGTTACGGTATGTATTTGAATTATTCTCCATAGTCTGCAGTTATTAATTAGGTTGTCCTGTTTGACCGGCTGCAATATCCCTTTTGGCCTTGGCAAGTAGCTTTTCTTCAAAAGAATTCATCTCCGTGAGTGAATACCTGGCGATGTTGCATATCGCCATCTCATCAATGATATCTACGATGTTTTTGTATTTCACTTTTTCGGTGGCTTTGATCAGGACAATCGGACCCACATCGTCGTAAGTTCTGAGGTTACGTAAGCGCTGATCCAGGGTGTCTTTCGACATAACCTGCTTGCCGGTAAGGACATCATTGTTCAGATCGGAAATTTGCTTGAAGAGGACTTTATTCCTTTCCAGCAGCATCTTGCGGATGCCATCCTTACTGAAATCCGTCTCGATAACAGTCGGGATCGGGGGTTTTGTAGGATCAGCCAGCCCGTTGTAGTAAAATATCCTGTCATTTTCATCGAGGATAATATTCACCGCTCTCCACTTTGGGATTTCTGTCTTCGACGGTTCATTCGTTTTTTCCGGGAGAACAATCTCCATTATTTTTGGTTTGCTGAAAGCAGTCGTAAGCATAAAAAAGGTAAGGAGCAAGCACATCACATCGACCATAGGGGTCATATCGATTGCGGTCGAGAACTTTTTCGCCCTTTTCTTGCCTTTTTTCTTTCCGCCACCTTCACTCGCAATTATTTCGGCCATAATTACATCACTTTATAAGTTTTCCAATTTTACTTCTACTTTTTCAAGGTTGGTGACAAGATTAAACTTGTCAATCTTTGCCCCCTGAAAAATATCGAGCACCTGTTTTACTGCCTTATAATCAGCAGTATTGTCGCCTCTTATAGTAGCTTCAGCTCTCGGATTCGCTTTTCTGGCGTATAGTATCCAGTTAGCAAGCTCGGATGTGGCTGCTTCTGTCGTATCCACGGGTATTCCGGTCTGCAATGCCTCGCGTGCTGTATTATCCGGTGCGTCAATCCATGCTTTTACATTTTCTATCGGCATACCAAAAGCATCCATCCTTTCAAATTTCTCCAATTGTTCGGGGGTAAACGAAATATTGTAAGCAGCACCAACATTCTTCAGAACTTCCTGCCGGACGTGCATCGTTGAATCTTCCCCGTTGTCAACATTGAAAAACACCTTATTGTCTTTTCCGACATACACCGTAATGAGGTTTCTTTCCGGTGTTAATTTTTCGGAAATGGAATTGGGTGTATCCACCTGCGTAGGTTCCTGAGGCCTGAATGTCGCTGTCAACATAAAGAATGTCAGCAACAGCATGAACATGTCGACCATAGGCGTCATGTCAGTCCTCGGTGCACCTTTCGCTACTTTTATTTTTCCCATACATAAAAATTTTACAATGCGTAGATAATGATAAGCAAAAAGGAAGGCCTTTACGGCAACAATTTACTTCTTTAGCGTGGAAGCAAATGTCTGTACAAGGCTGAAGCTTGCTTCATCAATCTTATAGGTCATGTCGTCAATCTGTGCCGAAAAATAGTTGTACGATAAAATGGCAATGAGTGAACCGGCGATACCAAAGGCCGTATTGATAAGGGCTTCGGATATACCGGTCGACAATGCCAGTGCATCGGGAGCACCCTGTGTAGCCAAAGCGCCGAAGGCACGGATCATACCCAGCACCGTTCCCAGAAGACCGGTCAACACCGAAACCGAGGCAATGGTAGACAGGATAACCATATTTCTGGACAACATGGGCAATTCGAGGGCGGTAGCTTCTTCGAAGTCCTTCTGGAGGGCAAGCACTTTCTGGTCGCTTGGCAGGATCTTGTCATTCTGTAATTCCGTATACCGGTACAAGCCGGCTTTAATTACATTGGC
>JAGDMB010000317.1 GCA_017860375.1 Bacteroidota bacterium
ATGAACTGCAGGAGATTGAAGAAGTGTTGAAATAAAGTATGAAACTTGAAGTTTGAGGTTTGAAAATTTGAAGATTTAAAAGTTCTTTATCCATTTATATAATGCAATATGAAAAGGCTGATTGTCATTTTGGTTTTTTGTATTACCATGGTCGTGCATACAAATGCGCAGGCCCCTGAGATTTACAACCGGGTGGACCACATCCTATGGATTGTTGAAGATCTGAGAACGGTGAAGAAAAACTGGCAGCAACTGGGATTTGACCAGGTAAAAGAAGAGGGTGATGTCACCCTCCTTTCCAAATTCTCCGGCGAAGGTGAATCGGTTAAGGCAAGGATGGCAATAGGAATTATGGATACATTGCGGGTGATCTGGATACAGGCCCCGAAACGCGGAAATCCTTTTTCAGACTACATGCGCAACAGCAAAGAAGGAGTATATAGCCTGGTGTATTCGGTCGAAAATAAAAAATCACTGAAAGAAGAAGCCCAGCGGTTAAAGGAACTCAACATTACCATACTTGATAATCTGGAGATCCGAACCAGTCGTGGTAAATTCAGTTACTACCTTTTTAATACTGCCAGGGAAGGGAAATATACACTGGGATTCCTTTTGGAAGAAGAGGCCCGGAGGCTTTTTGACCCGGGAATGGACGGCACGAACAAATACCATTTAAAGTTTTCACAGTACGCATTTGCGGTTGCGGATGAACCCGACGTTTCAGATTTCTGGTACGATTTTGGGCTTCCCGAATTTACGGTTACGCATGACTCCCTATCCGACAAAATCTATTATGGGAAACCGGGCGTATTTGATGTAAAACTGGGCTGGCAGCGGCATGGCAGCATCCCCTTCGAATGGTGCATTCCCCTTAAGGGACCCAGCGTATACGATGACCATATTAAGCTGCACGGTGACGGATTTCATCATCTTGCCTTTGAGACTGCCGATATCGATACGGTGCTTGCCGATTATACGGCAAAAGGATTTGTCATCTCACAATCCGGGGGCTGGGGAGAAAAAGGGAGACCCGGTTCGGGGCGATTTGCTTACCTCGATCCGAAGGGTCTGGGAGGAATAACTATTGAAATCCTATGGAATTATAAGGAATAACCCACGTCAATCCGACGGAAAAACTGGTCTTTGAAGGCACCTGTCAGACTGAAGGAAAAGAAGCCACAGATACACGAATGAAGAAGTGAAGAGGACTCCGGGTTAATATACAATAAAATAACTCCTTTGCCTGCCTGAAGGATTGTTAAAAATTACAACCAAACTCTTGTATTTCTGTCTGGCCTTCAAAAATTTACCTGTAATTCAACCGGCCTGCGCCGATGATGGCCCCGACGATCATGAGTCCGCCTGCAATAATGGACAATGACAGGGGTTCCGAAAAGATCAAAAATCCGAGCAATGCGGCGAAAACTATGCGCGAGGAAGATATCATCGAGCCGTCCTTCGCGTTGATGGATTTGTATCCCATGGTTAGAAGCACCTGTCCTGTTGCTCCAAAAACGCCGGAGGCAAACAGGTGAAAATATTGTATTCCCTTAGGCAGCGTAAAAACAGGGATCATTGCCAGCCCGTTCGTGATAAAGCCAATCGCCATCAGGTAAAAGACAATGATGACCGTTGAATCATGTTCCCTGGCCATCGACAGGGTAATAACCGCAAAAGCGGCGACGATACCCGACAACAGACCCAGCACGTCACCGGGATTAAGGGAAGTGAAATCGGGCCGGATGACGAGGTATATGCCCGTCATGGTGAGGAGCAGATACAACACCGCCATTGCTTTTATCCTCTGCCTCCAGAAAAGGGGGGCCACCATGAAAATAAACACGGGATAGGTCATGTTCAGCATGTTTGCATTGGTAACGGAAGTATACTGCACCGAATAAAAGAACAGGATCAGCGCTGCGGTGCTCAGTATGGCACGCCAGATCACCAGGGACCAGTGGTGAGGTTTCATGGAAATATGTCCCGAACGGATGTAAAACAACGACAGGAAGAATCCGATAAAAAACCGGAAGAAAGTGATCTCGATGGCCGGAATGGCAGAACTATTCGTTATGAATTTGGCAAAAACGGTGGCAGTTGCAAAACAGAATTCAGCCAGCAACAGAAATATAAAACCTTTGTGCATCCTGAAACAGAAATACACAAAGGAACAGATTTTTCATGAAAATGAAAGAATCATCGGGAGAAATGACATTTGTTCCCTGCAGGTATCCGCCTATGCCTCCGGATCAGGGGTAATGTCGTTTGGCGCCCGGAAAGCAGGGGAAAACCACAAATGCTCGGTTGGAGGTTTTATTCAAGCATTCGTGGTACCCCAAAATACTAAGTAAAAATAATCTGTGTGTTTTCCCCACCGCATTTTCCGTAAAAATCGCCAACGGTAAGAACACCGCTTACACCATCCCAAAGATCTTCTTGCTTAAGTTTGAACATATCCATGGCAAGTTTACAGGCATATATTTCTCCACCGCCTGCGGTGATCATTTCAAGAAATTCATCCACGGGTGGAATATCAAGTTGTGCCATCTGGCTTATCATCATGGCTGATACTCCTGCTTCTACACCCGGTAATATTCCAAGGATCGTTGGAAAAGGCAGTCCGCCTGGCATCCGCATGGCAGGATTACCAACTGTTCCAGTATGCAGCTTATTCATTTGGCTTTTTGTGATGGCATCCAATCCAAAAAATGTAAAGAAAACTTTTGCTTCAATGCCTTCCATTACGGCTCCATTAGCCATTACCAACGTGGCGTATACATCTTCAATTGTTCCTTTTGCACAAATAATGCAAACTTTCTTTAAAGGCTTTTCATCTGTTTTGCTCATGATAATTTAAATTTTATTTTGGATTATTGTTACACACAGCTTGCCGGTTTAGGTATACCTGCCAGTTTGGAGGAAATCTTCAGCGGGCCACCCGGAAATAATTGGTATAATCCTTTGATATCCACTATACCTGCATTTCCGACTCTCCGGATGGTAAGTGTTTCACCGGCCAGATAACGCTGACGCAAAAAGTCGATTACCTGATAATGTTTCTCCGTCAGCTCAATACCGTATTCTTTAGCCATTTCCACAGCCATTTCTTTGGTCCATTGCGAAGGATCGGTAAAATAACCTTCATCATTGACCTGTACAGCTTTTCCTGCTAAGACTTTTTCTGCCATTTTTTTCTGTTATTAATGTTATTACTTATTTATTTTGTTGCTTTTGCATAGTTTTTCATAAAAGTGACCAGGAATCCAAACACTTTTTTCATCTCCGGACTGTTCATTTCCCGGAGCAACCTGAAAATGGAGTATTCCGGAACGGGTTGTTTCATACCTTTTATCGTATCGATAATCCGTACGGTATTATCTGCCATTTGGTCTATGTCGGCTGCAGAGGTATGTTCAATGATTTTATCCACGGCTTTCCCCAGCGAAGCAATAAACTCAAAATATCCTTTTTGCTCAAAATCATTCAGTTTTTTTGAAAAGTCTATGATCATCTCTTTGACCAGTGGGGAGGCATCGCGTACAAGATCGTAAACGCTTTCAAATGCACCAATCGCGGAATTGATGTTTTTAACGTTCTTTATTAGCCGTATAGCCAAAATTCTGAATTCTTCCGGATCAATCTCCACCTCGTGTTTTTCGAGTAAAGCAATGGAAGAATGGTAAACATCCTTGCCCACAAGGGACAGGTCGGCAATCAGGTCCTCCAGGGCATAAGATCTGAGACGCTGGCCTGTA
>JAGDMB010000318.1 GCA_017860375.1 Bacteroidota bacterium
GAAATTAACGAGCTATTGTCAGGAAATCAATGGCCTGCATGAAGAAGAACTTCGGGAACTGAAAAGAAAGACCAGAGCGCAGGCCATGGTTAGAGATGTTGGCGCTCATATCGGACTTATACAGACAAGTCTGACCAGCGGATGCAAGCTGGATTTCAGCATTGAACCCATGAATAAAGTCCATTCCTTCTTTACCATTTCTACTATAGTGTATAAACAATAAATCCGGGATACTGCCATGGAAAGTCTGGTAATCAACGAAGTAAAAGGATCCCCCTATTATCCGTCGGTGCATTTTAATGCGGAAACAGGTGTATGCGAAATGCGTGGCGAATCCTATATGGAGGAAACGTATAAGTTCTATGAACCCCTGATCGCCTGGATAAATGAATATATTAAACTAAATAAACCGCTGGAAATTAATTTTAAGCTTACCTATTTTAATACAAATTCTTCACGACTAATTCTTGATATCCTTGATTTGGTTAAAAAATATGAGAATGCCGGTGGCACGGTCACTGTGAACTGGTATTATGATAAAAAAGACCCGGATATGGTGGAAGAGGTGGAAGATTTTACGCTGGAATCCGGAATGAAGATCAACCTGATATCCCATTAATTTATCTGCACACCCGATGAATCATTCTCTCTCGCGGGATGATCTTGGATATTTATCCGTCCTCTTTAGAAGAATTCTCCTGATTTTGCTGATCTATACTTTGTTTCGGTGGATTTTTTATTATTACAATTTTCCGCTGTTCGGGAAAATTCAGACCGCCGAAATGATCAGAATGATTGCCGGAGGCCTGCGGTTTGATCTGTCCGTGATCGCCTACACAAATCTTCCGGTCATTGTATTATCCCTGCTGCCCTTTTCTTTTCGCCGGTATAAAGGCTATCACTATGGCGTATTTATTCTGTTCCTTTTGTTAAACAGTGCGGCTTTCTTTCTGGCAACCGCGGATATGGAATACTATGGTTACAATAACCGAAGGATCACCCTCGACTTGTTTATGCTGGTAAAGGAAGTCGATTTCACCCTCAGGGAAATGGTTCAACCTTACTGGTTCCTGATGGCACTCTTCCTGCTTACGGTTGCAGTCATCCTTACAGCGGACATCCGTCTGAACGGTTTTAAAAAAATTTCCGGGCCACAAAATTTCTTCTTTCATACCGGTTTATTTATCCTGGTAATGGGAATGACATTTATCCTGGGACGGGGAGGAATAAAAGGCAAACCTTTATCGGCCATTAATGCATCGGATTATGCTTCGTTTGAAAAATCCTCCCTGGTAACAAATTCTCCCTTTGTATTTCTGCATTCCCTCCATGCGAAAAAAAATCCACAGATGACGTATTTTACCCCGGAGGAATTACCGAATTACTTTACCACCACACGGACCTATAACAACAGTCTGGAGAATAAGAATATGAATGTGGTGTTCATCATCTGGGAAAGCCTGTCTGCAGATTATATCGGAAGTTTAAACGGCTATCCGGGTTATACACCCTTTCTTGACAGCCTGATCGCCCATTCACTTGTCTTCAATAACGCTTATGCAAATGCGGAACGCTCAAACAAGGGCATACCTGCCATTCTTTCATCCTATCCCTCCTTAATGAATACCGCTTTTGTAAGCTCATCCTTCCAGGATAACTGCATGACCGGGATAAGCAATTACCTGAAGAAACTGAACTACCACTGCAGCTTTTTCCATGGAGGAAACCGGGGAACCATGAATTTCTATTCGTATGCTAAAAGAATCGGTTTTGATGCCTATTACGGAAGGGAAGAATTTGCTGATGATAGCTATTACGATGGCAAGTGGGGTATTTATGATGAAAATTTTTTACAGTTCTTTGCCGGCAAACTTAATGAATTCCCCCAGCCATTCCTGAGCGTTGTTCTCACCATTTCTTCCCATCATCCCTTTAAAGTTCCCGAAAAATATACCGGCAGATTTAAAAAAGGGAATTCGTCAGAAATTGCCCAGGCCATAAGCTATTCGGATTATTCACTGGGTGAGTTCTTCAGGAAAATTTCGCGGTATTCCTGGTTTTCAAATACACTTTTCGTCATCACGGCAGATCATCCCTTCATGCTTCAGGAACATGAACTGTCTGACTATAATAAGCCTGAGAAACAATTCCGGGTACCTGTCATTTTTTACTGTCCGGCGAAGATCAGAACGGAACGAAGGGAAATAATGGCGCAACAGGTTGACATCATGCCTTCCGTTCTTGACTACATCGGATTCAATGAATGTTTCAATGCCTATGGAATAAGCCTGTTTTCCGAAAAATCCAATGTAACGTATCAATTTGACAACAATATGTACCGGATTCAGGACGATCACTACCTTTTGGTTTTTGACGGAACGGGACCGGCCGAATTTCATTACCTTAATGGCCTTAATGAAAATGCCATCGGAACCATCCAAAAGGAAGATAACGGTAAGGCTTTCCTTGAAAACAAATTAAAAGCGATCATTCAGACCTACAACAGTCAGCTGGCCAAAAACAACTTTTGTCAGTGCAATTGATGCACAGGTTTTTCAGACTATTTTTGCCGTCAGGTATTCCCGGTTAAGCCGGGCAATATGCGAAATCGAAATGTTTTTTGGACATTCTGCTTCACATGCTCCCGTGTTGGTGCAGGAACCAAAACCCAGTTTATCCATCTCGTCCACCATTTTTTTCACCCGTTCTTTTGCTTCAATTCTGCCCTGGGGCAAATTAGCGAACTGGGATACCTTGGCCGCGACAAATAGCATGGCAGACGCATTTTTGCAGGTAGCCACACAGGCTCCGCAGCCAATACAGGCAGCAGCATCCATGGCTGTTTCAGCATTTTCCCTGGGAACAGGAATGGTATTGGCATCGGGCACACCTCCTGTACTCACCGAAATAAATCCGCCGGCGGCTATGATCTTGTCAAAAGCACTCCGGTCCACCACCAGGTCTTTGATTACCGGGAATGGTCTGGCCCTCCAGGGTTCAACCGTAATGGTTTCCCCGTCCCTGAACCTCCGCATATGAAGCTGGCAGGTAGTTATGCCGTCATCCGGTCCGTGCGGACGGCCGTTTATATAAAGGCTGCAGGTACCGCAAATTCCTTCGCGGCAATCATGATCAAAACAAACCGGTTTTTCAAATTTGTCAATGAGCTGCTGGTTTAGTATATCGAGCATCTCCAGGAAGGAGCAATCAGGAGATATACCGGTAACAGGGTAAACGATAAAACGACCCTTTGCCCGGATATTTTCCTGCCGCCATATTTTCAGTGTAAAATTCATAGATGGTGTGAATTGGTTGTTTTTAAAATTGTCTGATCCTGTCTCCAGGACCAATCCTCAACTTTTGTAATTACGGGTCTGCACTTTTATATTTTCGTAAACCAGGGATTCTTTATGCAATTCATCTTCATGGTCAGGGCCTTTATATTCCCAGGCCGCAACAAACATGAAATGTTCGTCATCGCGTTTGGCCTCCCCGTCTTCCGATTGAAATTCTTCCCTGAAATGGCCACCGCATGATTCTTCACGCTGCAAGGCATCGCGTGCCATAAGTTCACCCATTTCGATAAAATCGGCAACCCTTCCGGCCTTTTCAAGTTCCGGATTGATTTCATCATAACTGCCCGGGATCCGCACATCGCGCCAGAATTCTTCTTTCAGTGCGCCAAATTCTTTCACCGCGCTTTCCAGTCCACTCTTGTTACGCCCCATTCCAACAAGTTCCCAGAGTCTCAG
>JAGDMB010000319.1 GCA_017860375.1 Bacteroidota bacterium
CATATTACCAAGGCAATCGATTTTGAAGAGGCAGGGGTTGCCTTATTGATCATTGTTATCCTGCTTTTCACCCGCCGGGAATATTACGTAAAAAGCCGACCCCGTTTGCGCACGGTCGGATGGAGGATGGCGCTTTTCAGCATTGCAGCCATTCTTGTGTATGGCGTAATTGGCTTCTATTTGCTCGATAAAAAACATTTCAACGTTGATTTCAACCTTGCCCAGTCGATTCAGAATACGCTGGCCCATTATTTTCTTATAGGAAGCAATGCATATTTTCCCCGTGATGCATTTGCAAGGGACTTTATGTATTCCATAAACATCGGAGGATTCCTGTCCATGGCCTTTTTGCTGTATACCCTCGTACGACCCTATGTTTTTAAAGGAAATGCATCAGAAAAAGAACGGGAAGCAGCGGCATCCATTCTCGCCAGGTATGGTAAGTCAAGCCTTGATTATTTTAAAACCTCCTTCGATAAAATGATCTTCTATGAAGACGGGACGGATGCATTTATTTCATACCGAATTGCGGGTAATTATGCTGTGGTGCTCGAGAATCCTGTCGCAGGAAATGAAGAAGAAATGAAAAAATGCATTTCACTTTTCGACCTGTTTTGCTACGAAAACAGTCTGAAGAGCATCTATTACAGGGTACCTGAAGAAAGTCTGCCTGTATACCGTGAGAAAAGAAAGAAAAGCATGTTCCTCGGTCAGGAAGCAGTTGTTGATCTTGAAGTCTTTTCCCTGGAAGGAGGTCATCATAAATCGCTCCGAAATGCAATCAATAGGATAAAAGACCGTGGCTATAAGGCATCCGTTCACCAACCCCCGGTAAAAGACGGAATACTGCAGAAATTGAAATCGGTATCGGATGAATGGTTATCGTATACCGAAAGGCAGGAAATTATTTTTTCACAAGGGATGTTTGCCTGGAATGAACTTAAGAATCAAACGATCATAACCGTAGAGAATGCCGAAGAAAAGGTGATTGCATTCCTGAATGTTATACCCGACTATGCCCCTTCCGAAGGCACCTATGACCTGATACGCAAAACTGCGGATGCGCCAAACGGCATTATGGATTTCATCCTGCTCGAACTTTTCGGATATTTTAAAACGAAACAAATCCGGTTTGTGAACCTCGGTTTTGCACCCATGTCGGGTCTCAATGACACGCATACTTTTGCGGAGAAGTCGATGAAATTTGCCTACGAAAAGATCCGGTCATTTTCTCAATACAAAGGCATGCGGGAATTTAAGGATAAGTTCGATCCGCAATGGTTCAATAAATACCTGATCTACGATTATGATTATGACCTGATCCAAGTTCCGACCGCTTTATCACGCGTCATAAAACCCGCATAGCCCATACGCAATGATGGCAGGCAAACGTTATATCCGCTGGTCATATTTAGCCCTTCTTACCTGTCTGGTCGCTACGGTAGGTGATCTGGCATCCCTTGCTGTTTTTGCCCGTTTGTACCCGGCCTATAATCCAAGACTTCAACCCATCAGTGCACTGGGTGCTTCCGGAAGTCCCATAGCCTTGTACGTATCAGGCTGGTGGGTCCTGCTGGGTCTGGTTTTCCTTTTGTTCTCCTATGCCTATGGAAAAAGTAATTTTCTGCATCATCCGGCACAGAAGATTTCAGCCTGGCTGATTGGCGTTTATGCAATAGGCGAAGAAGTCGGATCAGGGTTGTTTCCCGGCAATCACCTGGCCGGCCATCTGACCTTAACCGGCATTATCCATAATGTCATCGGGGGGATCGGGGTTATTGCCCTTGTTGCTATTCCTTTTGTGCTGATGAGGAAATATTCACGGGCGGGTGATGCTGCCTTTAACCGATTTCTCCTGCTCATTTCGGTGACCGGTATACTTTTCTTTATGCTTTTCAGTATTTCCCGTCTTGCGCTTCCGGAGATGCATTTCCTCCGGTTATGGCATGGTCTTTGGCAAAGATTTTTTATAGCTAATTATTATATCATGCTGGTAGTGATAGCGGTAAAGCAGGTACTGGAATCCAAGGTAAAATGAAATTAGCAGCAAAAAGAGCTTTCTGAATTAAAATAAATCTACTGTAACCGTTATTCGAAAATTGCGTAAGAAAAATTATCATTTATGTGAAATTGAGCAATATTAAAAACAAACCCCCATGAAAACATTCTTGATTGTTATTACTTCCCTTTCTGCACTTGCCTGTTTTAGTTCCTTTGGCCAGCCAGTGCCGGCCCGTTACGGGAAAATTGATCAGGCCGATCTTGAAATGAAGGTTTACCCTTTGGATACAACAGCTGAAGCCGTAATTTTATGCGACTATGGTGAATTCAATCCGAATACTTTTGAATTTCTCAGGTTGTTGCGGATGAAAGTACTGAAGAAGGAAGGTTCCGATATTGTGAACCGGGTTTTAAACGTGGATGGTATGGGTTCCATTAAGGGTTGTACCTATAACCTCGTGAATGGCGAGGTAGTGGAAAGCAAACTTAAGAATGAATCCATATTCAGAGAGCGTGTCCGCGATGACCGCTACCTGTATCGCATTACCATGCCCGATGTCAGGGTAGGTTCGGTGGTGGAAATCCAATACTCTTTTCCCTTGCTTCCCTCTGAATGGTTGTTTCAGGACCATATCCCCGTTCGCTGGAGTGAGTTGCGTATACAGGATTCTCCCTATGTCACGTTTCAAAAGGTATTTTACGGATTTCAACCGCTGTACATCAATACGGCCGGAAGATGGGTCGGGAAGGATATGCCCGCATTGCGTGCGGAGCCTTACATGAACTCTCTCTCCAATTACCTCACCAAAGTGGAGATCGAGCTGTCAAACATAACCATCCCCGGATATTACAGGTTTTTCACCACCTCATGGGATGCAGTAAACAAATATTTACTCAATCATCAGAATTTTGGGATTGCACTGGGGATGGGTATTTTCTTGGCGGAAGATGCCAAATCCATTAAAGAGTCCAACCTTTCTGATTTGGATAAAATGAAATCTGCCTACGACCTCATCCGAAAGAAAATAAAATGGAACGATGGGATTTCACTGTATACCTCCGGCGACCTGGGCACTGCCTACAGAAAGGGCTCGGGGAATTCTGCAGACGTCAACCTGATGCTGGTGCAACTTTTTAAAAAACTTGATTTTGAGACTTTCCCGGTGGCATTAAGTACCCGTGAAAACGGAATTATTTCGCCGTCTTTTCCCACTATCGATAAATTGAATTATGTCATTGCCGGAGTAAAATACAACGGGAAAAATTACTACTTTGACGCTACAGAGCCTAACCTGCCGGCAGGCATGCTTCCATTCCGCGCCCTGAATGGAAAAGGCCGCATTATTAGTGAGAAATATTCGGATTGGGTGGACTTGTCACCCGCTTTCGACCAGAAAGAAACCGTGTTCTGCAATATGGAACTCGATGCGTCGGGCGAAATAAAAGGCAAGATCATGTGCACCAA
Organism: Bacteroidota bacterium; assembly: GCA_017860375.1. Classification (GTDB taxonomy): domain Bacteria; phylum Bacteroidota; class Bacteroidia; order Bacteroidales; family UBA10428; genus UBA5072. Next base: position 3,467 of record JAGDMB010000319.1, read on the forward strand.
CAATGATTACAGTGCCTACTATTTCCGAAATGAATTTAAGGGATTTAACAGCCCGGATGAATATGTCCGGGATCTCGAAAGCAAATCTCCCGGACTTACGGTGAATTCCTCCTTATTCGGAGATATTGACAGCCTCTATAAGCCGGTGCATGAAGAATACGAGGTTTCCCTCACCGGTTCAGCCGATGTTATGGGCGATATGATAAGTGTAAATCCTATGCTGATACAACGCATGGAAGATAATCCCTTTAAGTTGGAAACCCGGAAAT
>JAGDMB010000320.1 GCA_017860375.1 Bacteroidota bacterium
TGGTCGGCGGGCATAACCTTTTCGCAACAAACTGATTCCCCGGTCGACAAAAAATCATTAATGGATTCCAGGTGGCCGGAGTCAAAAGCCCGTGCCTATATGGAACCTCTGGGAGTGATTAAAGGATGCAATTTTGTTCCCAGCTATTGCAAATCACCCATGCAACATTTCATCGACTTCCGGGAAGATATCGTCCGGAGAGAACTGGGATATGCAAGGAATGCCGGGTTAAACAGTATACGGTTATGGATCCCTTGTTTTGCCTGGCAGAATGACAGGGAAACATTTTATCGTACACTGGATAAATACCTGGCCCTGTGCGACGAGAATGGACTCACTGTGATGGCAACCCTTACCTGTTATAGTATTAAAACCGATACTTTTGGCAGGAAACTTGAAGTCAGGCCTCAGCGGTTTTATTCCGGTGTCCATATACAACCTCTGGAAATTGAAGGTTTGCATGGCAGAAATAATAACGACTGGCCTGTTATTAAGGCATATTATCAGGAAATAACTTCCCGGTATTCCGGCAACCGGACCATAATAATATGGGACCTGTATAACGAAGCCTGGGAGAAAGACCGGGAACTTCAGGAACACCTGTTTGCATGGGTCAGGGAAGTAAATCCGCGGCAACCTATTACCGCATGCTGGGGAGCACATGATTTTTCGGATATCATTACCTTTCATACCTATCAACCACCGGGAGGGAAAAAACGCGATGAATTGCAGGGATTGCTATCCTTTGAGGAAGAGATCGATTATGCCCTCTCGTATAACCGGCCGGTACTATGCACGGAATGGCTGGCACGCACTTTCGGAAATAATTTCCAGAATGTACTCCCCATTTTTGCTGCCAATCAAATCGGATTTTATTTCTGGGGTCTGGTGGCAGGCAGCGGACAATACCGTTTCCCCTGGAACTGGCCTGAAGGAGCTCCCGAGCCTTATCTCTGGTTTCACGAGATTCTTTATCCGGATGGAGAACCCTATAAAAGAGAGGAAATTGACAGGATAAAGGAGTTTTCCTTCGTGAAGAAATCCAGTCCTGAAAAAAGGTAAGTACAACATTTTGAGGTACATTCACGGCTTGAATTATAGCCGGACAGGGAGTGAATTTTGTCTTGAAGAATGAGGATGGGAAAGGTGATTTCTACATGGAGAACCTATCGTCAAACGAGTCAAATCAACCTTTTACCTGGTGCCCGGTGTTCCTTCCGGTGTTTAAAAAAGGATACTGACGCTATTTTTATCCAGGACACAATCAAATGTTAAAAATATGAAGACAATGAACCGGACCTTCGCCATCGCTCTCGGATTTTCATCGGCATTTTTATTCCTGGGTCTTATTTCATGCAGTCAGAAAGAAAAAATGCTGGGAACCCTCCCGAATGGCTCAGTAATAACTGCCCTGAAGAATGACACTGGCACATGGGGGCTTGCTGTAGCATGTAAAGGAATCTCTTCCTTCAGGAGCCTTAGTCCGGTTTCACTGGAAATTATTGATTCTGCATCACAAATTGCCACCTATGGTTTCGGATACGATAAAATAACCAGGGAAAAGAATGGTTTTCAAGCCGTCGCAAATATTCAAATCGACAACAGGTATCAGTTCGCGATCTCTGATACATGGTTGATTCAGGATAATTGTATTAAGGTAAATCGCGAATTGAAAGTGGCAAAAGGAGAAGAGGGCTCCGGTTTTTTCTCCGCCATAAAGTTCAGTTTTGATTCCCCTTTGCCACGTGATAGTGTTGCTATTTTCGTACCGGGGATACTATACGGGGGAACAAAAAATATTCCGTACAAAGGTATCGGTGGCGAATTTGTGTATAAAGAGGGAAAAGGTCAGGCCTGGATAAGGGAAGACAGAATGCCGGCTCCTTTATACGGATTCTATTTTAAGGATGGTTCATCCGTATCCATGCTTGATGAAAAGCCCGATGGCAATACCATAAGGCTTGATTCTGCCATCCATCCCGTTATGGATGAACGGATTCGGTTCGGATCCCTTGGTTCGGAATTTAATGCTGACGGCATTGTATTCGGATACCTGTATCCCTGTTCCGAAGGTGAGATCTCCTATGGAGGGGATGAATCCCATACGTGGCGAAAGAGATACCATCCTGTAAATCCGGAATTGAAACAGAAATATGAGGTTACCCTCAGGCTTTCCGGAGATAGCACCTTTCCCCGGTATTATTCCGGGGCATGGCGCTGGGCATGGGATAAACTGAATCCCAGGGTCAATTTTCAGAATATTGAGGAAGCCCGCAGAAGTCTTGTCAATATGCTCGGGGAAAATGTTGAATATAAGGACGGCCGGTATGGTATTACAAATTTTGTGTCATCGGTGAAAGGCGATCCCTGGATTTCCGACAGAAAGTGCGTAATGGGATTTACAGGGAAGGCTCTCGAAACTGCTGAGTTTCTTATCTATGGATCTTACGATGGCACCACGGCCAATGACCTTCTTCATTACAAACTGGGGAACGGAATAATCAGTACTTTTCTGAAACTTAAAATGAATCCGCCTGTTGGTGAAGGATTTAATCTTGATAACGGGAAACCTGCCCTTGCGCTTCCAAGGGATAGTGTTGTGTATCTCCGGTCTTTTAGTGATGATATGAAAGCCCTGGCAAGGAATTATCTTTTTGAGCGTGAGAAGGGGATCGATCATACCGACTGGAAAACATGGCTGACCGGATTTGCCCGCTGGCTGATCGAAACACAATATCCCTCCGGTGGCTTTCCGAGAGCATGGGAGCCGGCAACCGGAAAAATTGCAGTCGAGGCACCCCAGTCAAGCTATAATCCAATCCCTTTCCTGGCCCTGATGTCCAGGATAACAGGTGACAAAACGTATCTTGATGCTGCCCGTAAGGCGGGTGATTTTTGCTGGAATAACGGACAATCAGAGGGTATTTTTGTTGGGGGTACCATTGATAATCCGAATGTTATCGATAAGGAGGCTGGCACATTATCGCTGGAGGCATACCTGGCACTTTATGATGCCACCGGGGACAAAAAATGGCTGGATCATGCAATAATGGCTGCCAACTTTGCAGAAACGTGGATTTATCTATGGGATATACCCATGCCGGAAGATATCCCTGACGGCAACCTGAGCTGGAAACACGGAGTCCCGACAACCGGAGTCCAGCTGATATCAACGGGGCATTCGGGTGCAGATTGCTATATGGCCTTTGATGCCGATGAATTTGCAAAACTTTATACCCTTACCGCTGACACACATTATTACAATGTGGCAAAAATATTACTGCACAATACAAAAGGGATGATGGCCCTTCCCGGAAGGTTATATGACCTGCGGGGGCCAGGATGGGCGCAGGAGAGCTGGTTTCTTTCCGGTCGCAGAGCAAGGGGATGGCATCGGGGATGGTTGCCATGGGTTTCCACAAGCAACCTGAACGGAATATACGGGCTGAAACACCTGGATGCTGATTTGTACAATGATCTGATCTCCAAGCCCTGACGTATTGCCGGTCAGTTTTTACTCCTTTTGGAATTTACGAACCCGGAGAATCGCTTTTTATAAAACATTATAAATCAGAAAAGTGAACACGTTAAAATACAAAATAAGCCATTTTCGGGCACTCCGGAAGTTGGTATTTGCAGGGATTATTTTGGTAGTCCCTGCACAAAAGAATTCTGCCCAGACGGAATTGATCTCAAAAATCTCAATCGACGCCAAAAAGGTTGAGG
>JAGDMB010000321.1 GCA_017860375.1 Bacteroidota bacterium
CTCAACCCGGTCGGTGTCGGCAAAGACTTTATTTATCCATGCAATGCGCTTGTCGAGGGGAAAATATGCCGTCTTGGAAGTATTGAAACCAATGGCGATGATGATTTTATCGAACATTTTTAATGCCCTTCTTACCACCGATTCATGTCCGACGGTAAAGGGATCGAAGGTACCCGGAAAAAGGGCAATTTTGGGTGTTTCTGTTGTCATGACAGTCTCGTTTAGATGCAAAAATTACGAATAAGTGATCATATCCAAAAGGGCAGAAAGGTTTTTTTCAACGCGTGCACCAGTTTTTATGAGCTTTTCATAGGGCTGGTGTCCGCAGGCAAATAAAATGCAACGACATCCAAGCGATTCAGCCACTTCATGGTCATGGATCGTATCGCCCAGCAATGTGATCTGTGTGGGCAAAAGGGAGCATTGTTCCACAAACCGTCTGGCCAGTTCCATTTTTCCATGGCCATAAAAGTTACCGGTACCCACAATCTCGTGGAAATAATGGCGGATATTTTGTTTTTGAATGGAACGGGCAAGGGTTTCCTGTTCCATGGCGGACAACACAACCTGGTTAATCTGGCGGGAACGGAAATAATTCAACAGGTCAAGTGCGCCGTCCTGAAGGGATGAAAGGGATTCAATGCTGATATAATGGTTCATGTATTCATCGGACAGGGCATCGAAGTTTTCTTTTTCAAAATCGAATCCCAGGTCGGCATAAAAATCAATAACGGGGAATCTGAAAAATTCAAAGTAAGACTCTTTGGAGATCCGGTTCCTGCCTCTTTTATCCATTATCCGGTTAATGGATTCGATACAGATGTCAATGTCGTTCAGCAAGGTTCCATTCCAGTCCCATATAATCATTTCCCCTTTTTTCATCGGTTGTGTCTGTGGTAAAGCCTGATTTTATCTGTCCACCATCTCAATCCCGCCAAACACAACATCCGATTCGATATACAGGTGAGGGGAATTCTCGCTGTAGGAGCGTGTGCTGTATCCGATACTGCCGAAAGCAACCGTGTTTCCGTCGGGCATCCTCGATCCGCCGAAAACGGCTTCCGATTTGATCCTGACTGGCATGTCGGGATTGATTTTTATGATGGCGGCACCGAAAACCACGTTAATCTTGATTCTCACCGTTTCATGGAGGATTGAATCCTGCCCGGTAAAATCGTACACCGATTTGCCGAATACGACATTGTATTCCGTATTTTCTTTTGGAATTTGGTTATAGATATGGTCGGAGAATAAGGTGTCGTGTTCCTTTTTTGAATGCTCAGGCATCCAGCCTTTGCCCACCAGTATCCGGATCCCGAAAAGAATGATCAACACGGCAAGGATGATCCTTATAAGGTTAACGTCAAAGACAACACGGAAAATAATGGCTACGCCGATAAAGATCAGGACCAAGCCCCAGAAAAATCCCGGTACCATTTTCATACAGTTTTTGGTTTTAAATACGAAAAAAACCGCATCGAAAATTACGGATTTGTTTCATACCGTATGCAACCTTTTCATTCAAAAATCAGCGGTTTATCAACCCTATCTTTAAGCAGGGCCAGGTCAAGCACCTGCATGATGTTCTCGACAAAGTGAAAAGTAAGTCCGTTAACGTAGATCTCTTTGATCTCGTTGATATCCCTGCGGTTTTCTTCCGAGAGGATGATTTCTTTAATATCCGCGCGCTTGGCCGCAAGGATCTTTTCTTTTATTCCGCCTACGGGCAATACTTTGCCTCGCAGGGTAATTTCCCCGGTCATGGCAACGTTCCTTTTTACTTTTCGCTGGGTAATGGCAGAGGCGATGGAGGTAACCATGGTAATGCCTGCCGAAGGACCATCCTTGGGGATAGCGCCCTCGGGAACGTGGACATGTACATTCCAGTTTTCGAAAAGGGAAGGTTTAATTTCCAGTCGTTCCCCGTGTGATTTTATATATTCCATGGCAATTACCGCCGATTCTTTCATGACATCGCCCAGGTTGCCGGTAATGGTAAGGTTACCTTTTCCCCTGCTGAGGCTGGTTTCCACAAATAATATTTCGCCTCCCGTTGTCGTCCAGGCAAGTCCTGTTACCACGCCGGCAAATTCATTCCCCTGGTATTTGTCCTTAAGGTATTTCGGTGTACCCAGGATGGCTTCGGCGTCATTCTGTTCCAGCCGTACGTTGTAGGTTTCACGGAGTGCCACCTTCATGGCGGTGACCCGGCAAATCTTTGCAAGCTGTTTGTCAAGTTCACGCACCCCCGATTCGCGGGTGTAATTATCAATGATATATTCGATGGTTTTGGCCGGAATTACCAGATGCTTTTTGGCCAGGCCGTGATTGTGCAGTTCTTTGGGAATAAGGTGCCGCCTGGCAATTTCAACCTTTTCTTCCAGGATATAGCCCGGTATGTTAATTAGTTCCATCCGGTCAATAAGGGCGGGACTGATGGTGCTGGTGGTGTTGGCTGTGGCGATGAACAACACCCTGGAAAGGTCGTATTCGAGTTCAAGGAAATTGTCGTAAAAAGCGCTGTTTTGCTCGGGATCGAGCACTTCAAGAAGAGCAGAAGCGGGATCACCATGGAAATCCCTTCCCACCTTATCGATTTCATCCAGCACGAAGACCGGATTTGAATATTTTGATTTTTTGAGACTCTGGATGATCCGACCGGGCATTGCCCCGATATAGGTCTTCCGGTGGCCGCGGATTTCAGCCTCATCATGAAGGCCGCCCAGGGACATCCGGATGTATTTCCGGTTAAGGGCTTTGGCAATGGATTTGCCCAGGGAAGTCTTTCCCACTCCTGGGGGGCCCTGCAGGCATATAATGGGTGATTTGAGATCCCCCTTAAGTTTGAGAACGGCCAGGTGTTCCACAATGCGTTCCTTGACCTTCTCGAGGCCGAAATGATCTTTATCGAGAATGCGCTGGGCTCTCCGGAGGTCGAAATTATCCTTTGTACATTCGTTCCATGGAAGTTCCAGCAATGTCTGCAGGTAGTTTATCTGTACCGAATATTCACCGGTGGCGGGATTCAGACGGTTAAGCTTTTCCACCTCCTTGAGAAAAACAGTGGAAACCTCTTTTGACCATTTTTTCTTCTTTCCCCTGGCTTTGAGTTCCTCTATTTCCTGCTCCAGTGGGTTGCCTCCAAGTTCATCCTGGATGGTTTTCATCTGCTGGTGAAGGAAATATTCCCGCTGCTGCTGGTCTATGTCAAGTTTCACCTTGTTCTGGATATCATTTTTCAATTCCAGCAGTTGCACTTCACGTGCAAGGTATTGCAGCAGAAGGATCGCTCTTTTTTTAAGGTTGTTGGTTTCAAGCAGCAGCTGCTTTTCCGTTATCTTGATGTCGCTGTTTGAGCTGATGAAATTGATGAGAAAGGAGGAACTTTCAATGTTGCGCACGGCAAAAGATGTCTCCTGGGGAATGTTGCTCGATAATTTGATGATTTTCAGTGACAGGTCTTTCAGTGATCCTATTATGGCCTCAAATTCAGGGTCCTTTTTACGGGGTTTGGAATCGTCCATGGGACTAACCCGCCCGATCAGATAGGGTTCGCTGGAAAGGATCTCCTCGAGCTGAAAACGTTTTTTCCCCTGGATGATGACGGATGTGGATCCGTCGGGCATTTCCAGGATCCTTAAAATGTGCGCGATGGTTCCTATCCTGTAAAGTTCTTCCGGGGCAGGATCTTCACTTCCGGGATCCTTCTGCGCCAGCGTCCCGAT
>JAGDMB010000322.1 GCA_017860375.1 Bacteroidota bacterium
ATACAGATAAAGAGGGATGAAATGACACAAATCTGGGTAAAGGAACTGGAGGATGGATCTAAGGCCATTGGCGTGTTTAATCTTGACAATACCGATAAAGAAGTTGCGGTGATCTGGAGTGACCTGAAATTGACACCAAACCAGAAAGTGCGTGATGTCTGGCGACAGAAGGACATGGGGATTTTTGGGAATTCCTATACCGTCAGGGTGCTTTCACATGATGTTGCGTTATTTGTTGCCAGGCCTCAGAACCAATAGTGCGAGCATCTTTTGAAACAGCTTCGGAATTATTCATCAGCATGTTAAAGGATCCCGGTAGTGGTAAAAATAAATGCATGCCGCAGGCAACTGACTACAGCGGAAATGATTAATTTTAGGAAAGCAAAAACATATGCATTTTTTGCCGGAATAACCTGAGGTTGAATCGTACATCCTGAATGCTGATCATCATGTTTCGAATAAGGAAAACTTACCCGATCATACTATGGCTTGTTTTCGCCGTCGCTCACCTTTTGTACAGCCAGTCTTCCGATATCCGGTTTCATAATATCGGATTACAGGATGGACTCTCCCATACCCTGGTCAGCGACATGGTTGAGGATGATCTGGGCTTTCTGTGGTTTGCAACCCAGGAAGGCCTTAACCGGTATGACGGGTATGAATTTAAAATTTTTTCTGCAGCCAAAGGATCCCGGAATCCTTCCAAAACCTGGATTTCCAATCTGTATAAAGATAAATCCGGGCAGATCTGGATTTATTATCAGGGCGGTGGAATCGACAGGCTTGATCCTGAGACGGAGATATTCTATAAATATCCTCCGGAACCATCAAAACCGGAAAACATTTCGATTAATTCGCCTGTGGCCTTAAATGTGCTGTTATATGAAGTCTTTTTCGACGATTCGGCAGGGAACTTCTGGATTGGTACCAATAAAGGCCTGAATAAGTATAATCGTGCAACGGATCGTTTTACTACATACCGGTCTGATCCGAATGATAAGAACAGCCTGAGTGACGACCGGATTACATTTATTTCCGAAGATGCTTTTAAAAATCTCTGGATCGGAACCCTTAACGGGTTGAACAAATTTAATCCCCAGACCGGTCAGTTTCAAAGGTTTCTTCCTGGAGACGATAAAACAAAAAGCCTTAATGATACGGTTATCAACTGTATTCATTTTGAACCCGATCAAACGATCTGGGTAGGGACCCTTCACGGGGGACTTAATATCATGCATCATCCATACAATCCTGACAGTTTGCGTGTTTCCCATCTCATAACCGAATCATTGAATAAGAATAATGTGCCTTCGGTCTATATCATCCGGAAATTGAAAAACGGGCAGATTTTGGTGGGATCTTTAAACGGACTTTACGTATTTCGTGATAAAAATGCCGAACCGTATATCATTCGCGAAACACGGAATAACAATGTATATTCAATTGTGGAGGACAATTCGGGTTATGTATGGGTAGGATCATCGCTGGGGCCTGGTTTATACCGGTTGCATCCCGATATGAAGACAACGGATGTTTTTTCCTATGACGAAAGGGACATTTACAGCTTCCGCGGAAACAAGGTTCTGTTCATTCAGAAAAGCAAAACCGGTATTATCTGGATCAGTGTTGAAAAAAACGGATTGTTCAAGGTTGACCTGGAAGCGAAAAAATTCAAGATCATCGATGACAATCCCCATAAACAGGTCTATTTGAGCAACCGAGATGTGTATGCCTTATATGAGGATGAGAAACGAAATTTATGGGTCGGAACGAAAACGGAACTGAACCGGATTAATCTTGAATCCCGGCAGGTGAGAAGATTTCAAAATAAACAGGATATCCATCGCGGTACGAATTATGAATATTCGAGACAGCTTCCGGCTGAACTGATAGGTGTCATAAAGGAAGATACTGATGGAAAAAAACTCTGGATGGGTGCCTTTGATTATAAGATCAGCCTGTATGATCCTTCCACCGATATGTTTCTCAATTTTCATCACGATGAAGGAAACATCAATTCCTTTCTTCCCTGGTCTTTGCGTTCCATTTGTGTTACAAAAACCGGCCGGGTCTATTTCGGGGCCACCGGAACAGGCCTTTGTATGCTCGGCGACGATAGAAGATCATTCCGGTATTTTCCGGTCGTAAATCCCGGAGAACAGGGAACCACCGACCAGTGGATCAATATTATTTTTGAAGATAAGGATGGCATTATCTGGATCGGAACCCTCTCTGGCGGGCTAAACCGATTTGATCCCGAAACGCAGAAGTTTACCCATTATCTGAATGAACCTGATAATCCGGCGTCACTGTCCAATGAGGTGGTAAAATGCATACTCGAACCTGAAGTAACGGATGATAATATTCTGTGGATTGGAACCCATGGCGGATTGAACAAATTTGACAAAAAAACCGGGAGGTTTACATGCTATTCCATCAAAGAAGGACTTCCAAGCAATACCATTCATGGCATTCTGGAAGATAAAAAGGGAAGATTATGGATTAGCACTAACAAAGGATTGGTATGGTTTGATCCGGTAAAGGGTGATATCCGGGTATATACCGTGGATGACGGACTGCAGAGTAACGAGTTCAATGAGGGATCCTATTTTGAAAATAAAGCGGGGATCCTGTATTTCGGAGGAACACATGGGATAACGTATTTTGATCCTGCCTGGATAGAAGATAATCCATATGAAGTAAAGGTAGTTTTGACGAATTTCAAACTGTATAACAAACCGGTTCTTGCCAATGATACCGTTGATAAGCGGGTGATCCTGAAGAAAACAATCTCCTGGACCGATGAAATCTTCCTGTCGCATAAAGATAAAATCATGTCTTTTGAATTCGCCGGATTGCATTTTGCGGCTCCTGAAAAGATGAAATACAAGTATATTCTGGAAGGATTTGAGACCGATTGGAATGAAGTCGATGCTGCACAGCGGTTTGCAAATTACACAAATATACCCAGCGGCGATTATACACTCAAGGTTATCGGTTGCAACAATGACGGTATCTGGTCAGAACACCCTGCTATCCTTAAAATTCACATGATGCCGCCCTTCTTTGAGAAATTCTGGTTTAAAGGATTGATTATCCTTTTTATACTGATAATACTCATGACCATTGTACAGGTCAGGACACAATTGTTGAAGCGTCAGAAAGAAATCTTGCAATACCAGGTGGAGAAAAGAACCCATGAACTTAAGCAGGCAAATGAACTGCTCGAAAGCAAACAAGGTGAAATAATAGCACAGAGCGAAAAGATCAGCCAGCAGCGCGATTTTCTGAAAGAAAAAAATGCAGCGCTGGAAGAACAGAAAGGTGAGATACAGAAAATGGCAGAAAAATTGCATGATTCGGATCAAATGAAACTCAGCTTCTTTACCAATATTTCCCATGAGTTCAGAACCCCCCTGACGCTTATTATGGGTCCTACTGAAAACCTGTTGGCCCGGACAAATTATAACGATACACCGGTTGTGAAAGAGAATCTATCGTTAATTCACCGGAATATTAAAAGATTATACAAACTGATCAATCAGTTACTGGAGATCCGGAGGGTTGAGACCGGCAACCTTAAACTCCAGACGCAGAAGGAAGACATCGTAAAGTACTTGTACGAGATATTCCAGCTATTCAGGCCTTTTGCAGAGAAAAAAGATATAGATTTCCAGTTTCTGAGCGACAAAGAAGTGAATGAGTTGTTCATAGATACC
>JAGDMB010000059.1 GCA_017860375.1 Bacteroidota bacterium
CTTTCTGAATATCCCGACTTCGGATCGCATGACCAATATGAATACCATTCCGGTCGCTTTCCTTTCATGAAACCGGTTGAGATTGATCTGTATTCGGTTCCCGAAAAAAACAGCCGCATAAAAGTCTTCCTGGGGATCGATATCGGATCGACAAGTACAAAAGCTGTTTTATTGGATCTTCAGAAAAAAGTCATTGCCGGTTTATACACACGCACTTCCGGTCAGCCTCTTCAGGCCGTGCAGCTGATTTTTGAAGCCATCCGTGACCTGGAACAAAAGAAGGAGTTTGGTTTTCTGATTTCCGGTGCCGGAACCACCGGTTCAGGCAGGAAATTTACCGGAAAGATTATCGGAGCGGATAGTTTTCCGGATGAAATAACGGCGCACGCAAGAGCTGCCTTCGAGTTGAATCCCGAAACGGATACGATCATTGAAATCGGTGGGCAGGATTCAAAATTCACCCTTATGAGTGAGGGTATGGTCACATTTTCGGTAATGAATAACGTGTGTGCCGCAGGAACCGGAAGTTTTATTGAAGAACAGGCAAAACGCCTGGGCTGCGCTTTATCGGAATATTCACAGCGTGCGGAGAAGGTTCATGCACCGCTTGCCAGCGACCGTTGTTCCGTTTTTATGGAACGCGACCTCAATCATTACCTTGCCGACGGATATTCAACGGATGAAATTCTGGCTGCCGTATTGCATTCGATCCGCGAAAATTACCTTACAAAAGTGGCTGTCAGAGGCAAAATCGGTAAAAAAATATTTTTTCAGGGCGCGACCGCAAAAAACAAGGCACTTGTTGCCGCATTCGAACAGAAACTGCAAAAACCGGTAATGGTCTCAAAATTTTGTCATCTGACCGGTGCACTTGGTGTTGCACTTGAGTTGCACGACAGCCAGCCTCCGGTGACTAAATTCAGGGGTCTCGATCTGTATAAAAAATCAATCCCGGTACGGTCCGAAATTTGTGAATTATGTACCAACCATTGCAAGCTTAAAGTCGCCGAAATCGATGGCCAGGTTGAAGCCTATGGTTTTTTGTGTGGCCGCGATTACCAGGTAAAGAAAATGGTAAGGCATAAGTCAGTCAGGTTTCAGCTTATACGGAAGAGAGAGGAGCTTTTCAGGTATAATCCTGCTGCGAAAAAGGCAGTCATCACCATTGGAATTCCTGCAGGTTTGCATTTGTTCGAAGAAATTCCATTCTGGCGCAAATTCTTCGACCTGTTATCCATCCGCACCATTACAAGCGAGGACTATGAAACAGCCGTCAGGGACGGAAAGAATGTATGCGGTGCGGAGTTTTGTGCCCCTATTGCTGCCATGCACGGTCATGTAAACTACTTAAGCGAAAAAACCGACTATGTTTTTCTGCCCGTCTACCTGATGGAGAGTCGCGAAACAAAAATGAACCGGCAGTATTGCTATTATACCCAATTTGTTACATCGGTCATTTCGGTGCAGAAACAAGTAAAATTCCGTGAAAAGCTGCTCACTCCGCTGCTGAAATACTCGCAGGGGGAACTTTATAGCCGCTTCGAATTGTATAAGATGCTGAAATCCATTGGTGCAAAAGACATCAGTTTTCTAAGGATCACGCGGGCATTTGAAAAGGCCAAAAAACACATTCAATCGGCCAGGGACCATTGGCAAAAACTGTATCGGGATGAAGTCAAAAAAATCAATGATATTCATATCGTATTGCTGGGCCGTCCCTATACCGTTTTATCTCCGGCAATGAACAATCATATTCCGGAAATTATTGAGAAAAACGGGATTCCCACGTTTTATATGGATATGCTTCCGGATATGCCTTCCGAGATCTCCTTAGCCGACGAGCTCGTAAAAACCATCAAATGGAAATTTGCCTCCGGAATTCTTCATGCGGCCGAAATAGCAGCCAAAACTGAGAACTGTTATCCTGTGCTGGTTACCTCTTTCAAATGTACCCCCGATTCTTTTGTCATCGAATACTTTAAAGAAATTCTTTCCAGTTATAAAAAACCATACCTGATCCTCCAGCTTGACGAACATGATTCCGCCGTGGGATATGAAACCCGTATTGAAGCTGCCATCAGGGCTTTCAGAAATCACAGCCAAAAGCGAAGGAGCACAGGTGATGGTAAACTACTCCCTCATATTGAATCCTCTAACCATACCGAACCAAAAGCCAAACGCGAATTTAATCCGGTATGGCATGCCCACATCCGTTCTCTTGCCCATGATGCTTCCCGGATACTTAAAACCCATGGCATTGATTTCACCAGGTTCAGCAATCTGCTTCAACATGTTGATATTCAAGAAAATGATTTTCCATATCCTGTGCTCAAAGACGTAAACCGTCTTAAAAATAAAACCCTGTTGCTGCCCTCCTGGGATTTATATGTAGGCCCGCTGTTGGAGGCTGTGCTGAAGAACAGCGGCATGGATACCCGCCTGCTTATCGGCACCGACGAATCGATGCAGCGCAGCCTGAGTTATAATACAGGTCAGTGCCTGCCCCTTAATATGATCGTACAGGATGCCATTGACTACATCGAGGAGAACCGGTTAAACCCTTCCGACACCGTTCTCTGGATAATAAAATCCAAGCTCTCCTGTAATCTCAGCATGTTCCCCTATTTTATGAAAAAACTTCTGAACGATTACGGCAGGGGATTGGAACAAACCTCCGTGTACATGGGGGATGTCATATTTTATGACTTTTCATTGGCCACATCCATAAATGCTTACATGGCCTATATGTTTGGCGGATACATCCGGAAAATCGGTTGTCGGATCCGTCCTTACGAGAAGAACAAAGGGAGTACAGATCGTGTGATCAGGGAGTTGTTGGCATTGCTGTACGATGCATTCCTGCAAGGCAAGCCGAAAGAAAATGTGCTGGAGAAAATAGTCCCGGCTTTTGCATCCATTGAAACCGAAAGGAAAGAACGGCCAAAAGTAGCCATTTTCGGGGACTTGTATGTGCGCGACAACGATATGATGAACCAGCATCTGATCGCAACGATTGAAGACAACGGGGGCGAGGTAATTACTACTCCTTACAGTGAATACATAAAGATAATTGTCGACCCCCAAACGGAAAGAAGCTTTAAAGAGGGTCGTTACCTTGAGTATGCCAAGATCCGGTTTCTGAAATCGCTGATTCCGCTTGTGGAGGATAAATATATAAAATACTTTCAGCCGTTTTCAGGAAATCAAATGCCGAACTTTTCCGATGAAACGGATAAATGGCTGAATCTATTCGGACTGACTATCCTTCAGCGGGGTGAATCCTTTGAAAATATCCTGAAGATTCACAGGCTGATCCGCGAAAATCCCGATCTTGACTTATTCGTTCAGACCAATCCTTCCTATTGTTGTCCCTCGCTGGTAACGGAAGCAATGGCCTCCAGAATCGAAGAATTAACCGGTGTACCTGTCGTAACGATTGAATACGACGGGACCACAGGGATCAAAAATGAAGATATCATTCCGTATTTGAAATATCGGAAGAAAAAGAATAATTATAATTAATTTTACTCCTGATAAAATGAACAGGGGTCGAAATCCTATGCGAGTACATTCGTGGTGGGACTTGTGAAAGGAATGTGTAACCAAAAACATTGAAAACATGGAATACAAGATCGGGGACATCGTACAATTAAAATCCGGCGGACCGCAGATGACGGTGCAGCGCATTGTTGGTTCGGACAGTTCCAACCTGCTCATCAAAGCCGCCGATGAATTCATGAAATCCCAGGGTTTCAGGGAAGGCGATATCGTCTGCCAGTGGTTCAACGGCAATAAGCTGGAGTCGGGAACCTTCAAGGCCGAGGGATTGATAAAAGTGGAATGAGGATTTTGGCGTCTCGCCGAAAACATGCAATACAACACATCAAGCAGGGTTGAACCCTGGTTCCGTGACCTGCATCCGGATTTCTCCCTGAGTGATCCGTACCGCAAGATTCATACCCTTGTGGTTGAAAATTACGTCGAACTGGGTCAGCTGGCTGCACTTCGTTTCCTGGAATGGGTATGCCTGAATCCGGGAGGAATCATTGCATTGCCTACCGGGAAAACTCCTGAATTCTTTATCAAATGGGTATTGTACTACCTTGAAAACTGGGCAAAAGAATTGAATAACGGAATCCTGGCCCGTATTGGTTTTAGACCCGGAATCAGGCCTGACCTGAAATCGCTTTATTTTTTTCAGCTGGATGAATTCTTTCCCATAAATCCGGAACATGAGAGGTCCTTCACCTACTTTGTCCGGAAATTTTATTTGGAAGGTTTCGGTCTGGATGCGAAAAAGGCCAGGCTGATCAACACCTTTGAGCTTACTGAACATCAGCAGAAAAGTATCGGAAATATCGCTACTCTCGACCGGGTATTTACGGATGGAATCATCGATCTTACCCTCCGCATTAAAAAACCTACCAGTGAAAAGGAATTATTGAAACAAAAGACGATCCGGATCTTTGATCAGTTCTGCCAGGATTATGAAGAAGATATCCGCGCAAAAGGAGGCATTGGTTTTTTTATGGGAGGTATCGGACCTGACGGCCATGTTGCTTTCAATGTAAGGGGATCAAGCCATCATTCCCATACCCGCCTGACCAATATTAATTATGAGACCCAGGCGGCAGCTGCTGCAGACCTCGGAGGTATAGAGGGAGTCAGAAAAAAGGCAGTCATCACCATCGGGCTGGAAACCATAACGTTTAATCCGGCTGCGGTTGCCATTATCTTGGCTGCCGGTCAGTCCAAAGCCGACGTCGTGGCCCGGGCCCTGGAAAAGGAAGCTTCACTTGAAGACCCGGCTTCCAGTTTGCAGAAACTTCCCTGTGCACGGTTCTTCATTACCCAAAGTGCCGCTGCTTCATTGACGCTGGGGGAAAAAAACACGATCCTTCTGTTTGAACAAAAAAAATTGCCGGACACTTTCCCCGAAAAACTGCTGATGGAGGAATGCGAACGATCGGCGATCGCCCTCCGTGAAATTCCCCGAATGTATAAAGATCCGGCGAATTCCTTGCCCGATACCCTGAGGATCGCATCGCAGCTGAGTCAAAAGCCGGTTACTGCCCTTGCGGAAGACGTGGTAAAACAACTGGCCGGGAAGATCGAAAAAGGTCTGGCCTTATACGGAAACGAGCGGTTCTTGCATACCGCTCCCCATCACGATGATATCGAACTTGCCTATTTCCCCCTGCTTCACCACCTGGTTCGGTCCGCCACGATTGAAAATCATTTTTGCTATTGCACCAGCGGCTTTACAGCTGTCACAAACCAGTATGTGCTGGATTGCCTCGAGTATCTCATGAAATTGCTCAGTTCCGGCGACCTGGAAAAAAGCAAAAGTTTTTCTTCTCTCGCCGAAGCAGATAAAGGACAGGATGACATTACCGGTTACCTAAACGGTATTGCGCTGCAGGATATGGAAATGCAGCACTTCCACAGGGCTGCACGATTAACCCGCCTGTTCTTCCAGGATCTGAAATCGGATGACCCAAAAAATCTTTACACTTTTTTGTCTGACCTGGTTACCCTTCTTAAAACCATTGAGCCCGGAAGAAAAGAGCCGGAACTTGTACAAACCATCAAAGGATGGCTGCGGGAATTTGAAGCAGAGCTTGTTTGGGCGCATTTTGGTATTGATATGGATCATGTGTCCCATCTCAGGCTGCATTTTTATTCGGGAGATATTTTTCCTGAATATCCTGACTTTGATCAGGATGTAATGCCCATCGTCCGCCTGCTGGAACGGATAAAACCCACCGTGGTAACCCTTGCCCTTGATCCCGAGGGCAGCGGACCCGACACCCATTACAAAACCCTTATTGCCATCGCAGAAGCCATAGACAAATACATGGATACGCATGCGGATAAAAAAATCCGCATCTGGGGTTACCGAAATGTCTGGTCACGATGGCAATTGCACGAAGTCAATACCATCATTCCGGTATCGCTGAATTCCTTTGCCGTGCTTCACAACATGTTTACCAGCTGTTTTCAAAGTCAGAAATCCGCCTCCTTCCCGAGTTATGAACTGGACGGTACTTTTAGTGAACTGGCGCAGAAAATATGGGTGGAACAGCACAACCAGCTGGTAAACCTTCTCGGAAAGGAATATTTTTATGACAGCACCAGCCCCATGCTGCGCAGGGCATACGGTGCTATTTTCCTGAAAGATATGAGCTATGATGAATTTACCGAATCCATGATTCCGGTCAGGAATTTGCTAAAAGCCAAGGAGAAACTAAAACCGGATGATTAGAAAAACGGATTCTTCCCTATCTTTACCCTTCAGCATGAAAATTTTCGCAGGCATCGATATCGGGGGCACCACCATGAACATCGGGTTGGTTTCAGAAGATGGCCAGGTGCTCGATGAAACGGTTGTACCGACGTGTCCCGAAAAAGGACCGGAAGATGCATTGAACCGCATTGCGGAATCGTTGAAACAAATGTTGGCGGCACACAGGAAGAAAGACTGCCGCGGAATCGGGATCGGTATTCCCGGACTGATTGACACAGATAAGGGATGCATCCTCGAAGCTTCCAACCTGCCCGGATGGGAAAGCTTTTCCATCATTGGTCACCTGTCTGCAAAAATGAACATGCCGGTATTCATTGAAAATGATGCAAACCTGGCAGCCCTTGGTGAATATTGGCTTGGAGCGGGACATGGCGCCGATAATTTATTCATGGTAACCCTGGGATCCGGAATCGGAGGGGCCATCCTTGCCGGAGGAAAAATTCTTAAAATGCATCCGTCGGCCGGGGAATTCGGGCATATGATCATCGAAAGATCCGGTGCAACCTGCACTTGCGGACGAAGAGGCTGCCTGGAAACCTACATCAGCAAACACGGGTTTGAACGGATGTTCAGGGAAAAGCAATCAGGATACCCGATGTCGTCCGTAAAGCCTGCCGAAAATGAACCGGTGTCGCCGCAATTACTGGCCGAACACGCCTCCCACGGTGACATACTGGCAAACCTGATCTTCCTGGAAGCGGGAGAGGCCCTGGGAATTGCAATAAGCAACGTCATTAATCTGACAGGGGTCACTTGCATCCTTGTGGGAGGAGGCATTGCCAATGCCTGGGATCTTTTGCAGGAGCCGGTCATGAGGTCGGTGGAAAGAAATGTTTTCAAATCCATATTGAGCGGTGTAAGTGTTTGCAAAGCAGCCCTGGGTGAAAAAGCAGGCTTCATGGGGGCCGCCAGGCTGGCGGTGGATTCTGTATCGAAACACGCACGGGAGGTTCTTTAAATGGTTCTTCAGCATTCTATATTCCCTGCAGGCTAATACAGGGTGAAGCAGGGATTACTCTTTGTTTTGTATATAGTGAATTAAAATTTCAACCATGCAGAATATGAAAAAGCAACCTGAAAAATCCGAACGGCTGGTATCTCTCGATGCGCTGAGAGGCTTTGATATGCTCTGGATCACCGGCGGGGAAGGACTGATCTTCGCCCTTGCCGCCCTTACCGGCTGGCCCGTTTTTACCTGGGCAGCCAGGCAGATGGAGCATGTTCCCTGGGATGGCTTTGTATTTTATGACATGATCTTCCCGCTTTTCCTTTTTATTGCAGGCGTTTCCATGCCCTTCTCTATCGTGAAAAGGAAAAAGCGCGGAGAAAGCCTGAAAAGCATTTACTGGCATGTCTTCAAAAGAATGTTCCTTTTGGTTTTGCTTGGCTGGATTTACAACGGCCTGCTCCGCTTTGATTTTGAGAACCAGCGCTGGGCAAGCGTGCTTGGCCGTATAGGCCTGGCCTGGTTTTTTGCAGCCATAATCGTATTGAATACTTCGGTCCGCGCACAGCTTATCTGGTTTGCCGGAATATTGCTTTCCTATTGGGCCATGATGAAACTGATCCCGGTGCCGGGATTCGGTGCCGGTGTCCTCACGCCCGAAGGCAATCTCGGGGCCTATATCGATCAGCAACTGCTCCCGGGTTCTTTTTGCTGCTATACCTATGGTGACAACGAAGGGATATTGTCTACCTTTCCTGCCATCTCCACGGCACTGCTGGGAGCCCTCACCGGCCATTTCCTGATAACGGAAAATTCCAGGCTGAATGGTCTCAAAAAAGGAGTGATCCTCCTGGCGGCAGGCATTCTGCTGCTTGTGCTTGGAAAAACCTGGGATCTTGCCTTCCCGATCATTAAAAACCTGTGGACAAGTTCTTTTGTGCTCTTTGCCGGAGGATGGAGTTTGCTGCTGCTCGGCATTTTTTACCTGGTCATCGACGTATGGAAAATCCGCCGGTGGTCCTTCCCCTTTGTGGTGATAGGACTGAATTCCATAACCATTTATATGCTGGTTTCGGGTATTATCAATTTCCAGACCATAAACGAGTATTTTTTCAGGGGGGTGATTGATCTGTTTTCAAAACCGGTTCAACCTCTTATAAACGCGATATGCTATATTCTCTGCGAGTGGGTTCTCCTTTACATCCTGTACCGGAAAAAAATATTTCTGAAAGTATAGAACGGAAATATTAATACAGTATTTTTTTCGTCTCGTAGAACTCTTTCTGTTTCTTTAATGCATACACCTGATAGGCGGAATCAACCGTAATCTGCATTTCATCGGCTATCTTTTGTACCAGAAAGCGTTCGTCATTCATCCTGGCCCAGAAAATAATATTTTCCCGGATTCTGGCCGCCAGGTGCTCTTTTGCATTCTCAGGTCGGGCGTATACACAATACAGATCGTCAATAAATCCATACCCAAACAAATTTAAATTCATGTCAACCGATTCCAGCAACACCACATCAATATTGCGTAAATACTCATCCAAATAAAATGCATTGATGGGCATGCTCATTGACTTGTTTGTGGGCCATTCCTTATGCCTGTAATATCCCCAAAACATGGAACTGTCTGAAAAAACCCTCGGAAAGACATTATCAAATCCCCAGAAACTCTGGCAAAAACTGTCTCCGATAATGAGCATTCCGCAGGATCTTGCCGCTGAGGTATCAAAGACATAAATTGGATAATACACGGAATCGGGTTTCAGCCGGAATACCAGGTCCATGTAATTTGCCAGATCGGTGTCGGTAAACTTAAGGTCTTTGTTAGTCGAATACCCTTTTGAATTATCATAATTAACCAGTTTTTCCCCGGTTGCCTTTTCAATCCTTTTAAAAATAGTATCCATTACCAGGCTCACGGCAGAACCGCTCCAATGTGTTCCGTACTTTGTAAAAAACGGATAGTGTACCGTATCCCTGATTGTTTTAAAATAGGCACAGAAATCGATGTGGTTGACGTTGTATTTACCAAGCCGGTCGACCATTACCTCAAGATTGGTCGTATCCACTTTTTTTAAACCTGTTTTATCCGGAATGATTTCGGGATAGATATTTACTTTGCCCGGGGCAATGATAAACAGAAAGTATTTGTTCTTTCGTTTCAGTTCATCCTGTACGATTTTCATTCTGCGCACAAAAGAGTCAATCCGTGCACTTCCTGCGAAATCTTCACCCTTATAGGTCGAAAGGTAACCGGGCTGATACAGAACACCGTTATTGCCTATTGAAACACCTCCATAACTGGGCATGCCAAACAAGGAATAATTGCATTGGTTGTATATTCTGACAAAAACCGGCCGGAGCCCTATGTTGTCTTTTAAATATTTTTCAAAATTTAACTGAAAGTCTCCCGAGAACCAGTTCTTACCTGTTAAAGAGAGTTTTTTCGCCGGCTGAAATACACTTTTTAACGGCGCAACAGGGATCAATTTTGCTTCTTTCTGAATTCCCGGAAGAAGGAAAACAAGGGCAAAAGGCACGATAAGGATCAAGGCAGATCTGTTTTTCATCTCAGAACCGGAAATAGATAAATGGATTAAAACCCGATGCAATAATAGAACTGATACTTACAATCAATAATACGATGCATACCCCCGATAAAACAAGCATTCCCCTAAAGGAAAGAGTAACATCGTGAATTCGCTCCATCAATTGTGAACCTTTTTTATGAAGCGGTGCAAACGAAAAGAAAACACCGCATCCCAGGATGATCCAAAACCGTGCGCTGAAAAATTCTGT
>JAGDMB010000323.1 GCA_017860375.1 Bacteroidota bacterium
CCGCAACTCTACCCTGCAGAAGCGAAACATGAACTTTGCGCTGGTGGAACCTTCGCTGGTGGACAGGATCGAACTCAGCAATGCAACCAGCCGGATGGTCATTGAAAAAGACGGGGACAACTGGCAACTGAACGGGAAAGTTCCTGCCAGAACCCAAACCGTCACCCGGTTTCTGCAGGCGATGGCGCGGATCGAAGTTCTTTCTCCCGCTTCCAGATCCATTCGCGACACCCTGATCTGCAGAATCGATGAAAGGGGGACAAAGGTGAAACTGTACCGCAGAAACCGGACCCTGTTATCGGTCATGGTGGTGTATGAAAAGGATCTGATCCCCGGGACCTATATGATGGACGAGCGGTTCAGAGAACCTTTCCGGGTGGGATTGACCGGTTATGAAGGGGATAACTTTGCCGGACTCTTTGCTCCCGTGATTTCCCGGTGGAAAGAAAACATCCTGCTGGACTACCGACCGGAAGATATTGCCGTAATCCGCATGGAATACCCCCAATATCCCGGGCAATCCTTTGTCATTACCGTCAATCCCGGCCAGGCGCCCCGGCTGGATCCGGTCAGCGGCTCCGGCACACCGCGACTGGTTGATCCGCAGGAAATTACCGATTACCTGACCTGTTTCAGCGGCATCCGGTATGATTTGACAAACATTCACCTTTATGATTCCGTCCTTCTGAAGGAACCCTTCGCCCTTCTTACCCTTACCGATAAAACCCGGCATGTCTTCTCCATGCAGGCATTCCGGATACCCGTTCCCGGGGGTGCCGGTTATGATGTCAACCGGTATCTTGCCCTTCCTGCCGGGGATTCCCTGCCCCTGGTGGTCAAATATTCTGACACAGACCCTATTATGAAGTCCTACCGTGATTTCTTAAAAAAGTAGAAAAGCTCCCTTTCGGAAACCTTTTTTTTTGTAATATTGATTCTTAGTAAGAACCCGGAGACTACCCGGGTAAACAATTGTATTAAAATAAATTAAAAATATCCCTACATGAAATTTGTTGTATCAAGTATCGACCTGCTCAATCACTTGCAGTCTGCAAGCCGCGTCATCAGTCCAAAAAACACCCTGCCCATCCTGGACAATTTCCTGTTCAGACTCGCGGGGAACACCCTTGAGATCACGGCTTCCGACCTCGAAACCACGCTGATAACGAAGATGGAACTGGAAAACGTTTCGGATGAAGGAAGCATTGCAATTCCTGCCCGGCTGCTGACCGACTCGCTGAAAGAATTCCCCGACCAGCCCCTTGCTTTCAATATAAATACAGATAGTTTCGGTATTGTCATCAGTTCCGAAAACGGGCAGTTTTCCGTTGTCGGGCAGAACGGCGGTGATTTTCCCCTGCTCCCCCAGATCAAACAGGAAAAGAGGATCGCTTTTAAGGCCGATGCGGAAACCCTTGCCAGCGGGATAAACAGCACCCTGTTTGCCACGGCTGACGACGAACTGAGGCCCGTTATGAACGGCATATTCTTTGAGCTTTCCGATAAAGACCTGACCTTTGTGGCATCCGATGCGCACAAGCTCGTTCGCTACAAACGTTTGGATATCAAGACCGGACAGTCGGGAGCTTCCTTTATCCTTCCGAAAAAACCGGCTTCCGTGCTGAAGAACCTTCTGGCGAAAGAACAGAATCAACTCGAAGTTGAATTTGATGACAAGAACGCCTTTTTTACTTTCTCGGATTATAAGCTTGTCTGCCGGCTGGTGGAGGGAAATTATCCCAGCTACAATTCGGTAATACCGGTTAACAATGCCAACAAACTGGTCATCGACAGAATGAGGTTCCTGAATACCATCAAAAGGGTTTCGGTATTTTCCAATCAGGCCAGCAACCTGGTGCGCCTTAAGCTGAAAGGGAACAAGCTTACCGTTTCCGCACAGGACATTGATTTTTCCACTTCAGCATACGAAGACCTGGCATGCCAGTATAACGGCGATGATATAGAGATCGGATTCAAATCCACCTTCCTTGTGGAGATACTGAACAACCTTCCGTCGTCCGATGTCTCCATCGAATTGTCCGATGCTTCACGGGCAGGATTGTTTCTGCCCTTCCAGAAAAACAACGACAATGAAGATGTTCTCATGCTGTTGATGCCCATGATGATCGGAGCATGAAGATCCGGCTTAAAAATCCCCTGGTCTTCTTTGACCTCGAAACCACAGGTATTGACGTTGCAACGGACCGCATCGTGGAGATCTCCTACCTTAAAATTTTTCCCAACGGCGACGAGGAATCAAAGACGATCAAGGTCAATCCAGGTATGCCAATCCCCCCAAAGTCAACCCATATTCACGGCATTACCGATGAAGATGTGAAAGATGCCCCGACCTTCCAGGAAATTGCAAAAAATATAGCAAATGTCTTTGAAGGATGCGACTTTGCCGGTTATAATTCGAACAAATTCGATCTGCCTTTGCTGGCGGAAGAATTCCTCAGGGCAGACATTGACCTTGACCTGAAGAAGCGAAAGTTCATCGATATCCAGGTGATCTTTCACAAAAAGGAGCAACGCACGCTGAGTGCCGCCTATAAGTTCTATTGCGACAAAAACCTGAACGATGCCCACAGTGCGGAGGCCGATACAAGGGCTACCTACGAGGTCCTCGAAGCACAGCTCGACCGGTATCCCGACCTGGCGAATGATGTGGATGAACTGGCGAAGTTTTCGAGCCACAACCGCAATGCCGACTTCCTGGGAAGGATCGTGTACGACGATGAGGATGTGGAGATCTTTAACTTCGGCAAATACAAGGGCCAGCGCGTAACCGATGTGCTGAAAAAGGATTCGGGCTATTACGGCTGGATGATGAACGGGGCTTTCCCCCTGTATACCAAAAAGGTGCTCACCGCCATCAAACTTCGCGGGGCTTTTGGCAAAGAATAAAAAAACCGTTGATCATGAAAATCATCTGCATCGGACGAAACTATGCCGATCATGCAAGGGAACTGAACCATCCCCTGCCCGAGGTTCCTGTTTTCTTCATGAAACCCGAATCGGCGGTTATTCAGAATAACAATCCGTTTTTTTTGCCCGGTTTCTCGAATGAAGTGCATTACGAGACCGAGATAGTCCTGAAAATCATGCGGCTGGGCAAAAACATCGAGAAGCAGTTCGCTCACCGCTATTACCAGGAGATCGGAGTTGGCATTGATTTTACGGCCCGCGACCTGCAGCGGGAATGCATAAAAGAAGGGAGACCCTGGGAAATTGCAAAAGCATTCGATGGTTCTGCCGTTCTGGGCAGATTCATCAAAAAGGAAAAACTGCCCGATCCCGCTGCCATTGAATTTCAGCTCGACCTGAACGGACAAACCGTGCAAAAAGGAAATACGAGGGATCTGATCTTTTCTTTTGAAACCATCATCGCCTATGTCTCAACATTCATCACCCTTAAAACGGGTGATCTCATTTATACGGGAACACCGGCCGGCGTGGGACCGGTGAAAATCAACGATCACCTCGTTGCCTCGGTGGAGGGCCAGGTTTTACTTGACTTTATGGTAAAATGAGAAGGACTCTGCCAGGTCCTTCGGACTGGTGATGCTGCATTTTTGGGTGAAGTGAGAAGGACACTGCCAGGTCCTTCGGACCCTGGCAGGTCATGAGGTCGTTCCTTGTCCTTACAAGAGTTCAATACTCCGTTTGATAAACCGGTTCAGGTCTTCGCCTTTCAGCATGTTGTT
>JAGDMB010000060.1 GCA_017860375.1 Bacteroidota bacterium
AGCGATCCGCCAGCGCCGCTGTCAGCAATGACGCGTCAGAAAAAGTATTTTTGCAGCCCGGCGCTTCCGACCGGGTATTACTGGTCGTTATCTCCTCCAACAGAGCTCTATGCGGTGGCTTTAATTCGAATGTGGTCAAAAAAACACTGTCGCGTATTTCGGAAAAATACCTTTCCGAAAACCAGGGAAATAAACTGGATATCCTGTGCCTTGGCAAAAAGGGATACGATCTCCTGAAATCAAAAAGACTTTCCATAAAGGATTCCCAGCATTCGATCCTGGAAAAACTGACATTTGAGGATTCCCGGAAAATAGCCGATACGCTCATCGGGGATTTTCTTTCTAAAAAATACCGTACGATCGAGTTAATATACAACCAGTTCCGTAATGCTGCTGTTCAGGATGTGGTGGCCGAAAGCTTTTTGCCGTTGACTGTTATTGCCTCACCTGCCGATGAGACCATTAAAGCACTTCCGAATCCGATTTTTGAACCTTCGGTTGAATTGCTGCTCGATAACCTGATCCCGATGGCCCTCCGGATCCAGTTTCACAAAGCCCTCCTGGATTCCCTGGCCTCTGACCACGGCGCAAGAATGACCGCCATGCACAAGGCTACCGACAATGCAACCGATCTCATCCGTGACCTTGAATTAACGTACAATAAGGCCCGTCAAGCTTCCATAACCAATGAACTGCTGGAAATTGTAAGCGGAGCCAACGCCCTGAATGGCTGATCTTACTGCCTTCGAATTGAAAATAGCAGCCGGTAACAATAGAAGTGATTCGTATTCGATATCCCGACAAGAATATCGTTCCCTGCTTCCTTTTTTTATTTTTTACACCCTGATCACCCTCCTGGTAAGTCATCATCCTTTCTTCTGGGACAAGGACATCATCTTCTCAAGAATAGCCGACTGGCTGATGAAGAATAAATTCAGTGTGGTTTTACCCGATGCCCTTGATGTCGGATATCCCCCTTTGCTTGGCTACCTGCTTGCCTTCGCCTGGAAAATTACCGGGAAGAGCCTTTTGGTAATGCACGTGTTTATGCTTCCTTTTTCCATTGGGATCGTTATTCAGCTCTACCGGTTCCTTCGCTTTTATATGCCCCGGCAAACGATTATTCCGGTAATGATCCTGGTCCTGGCAGACACCTCCCTGCTTACCCAGAGTATTGTATTCTCCACCGACCTGGTGATGATCTTTTTTCTTTTGCTGGCACTTAATTCCATCCTGTATAAAAAGAGGATCCTGCTGTCCGTTGCCATATTCGGCTTGCTGTTCAGCCACATGAGAGGGGCTATGGGCATGGCCATGATAGGCCTGTTTGATCTGTATAAAAACAAGGGCTGGCAAAAACCCCTTCAGAAGCTCTCGATCCTGTATGCCTATATGCCTGGCACTGCTTTGTTCATTGCCTATTGTGTTTTCCACTATGCAGTGAAGGGATGGATCGGATACCACGAAAATTCCCCCTGGATAGGCTGTTTTGAAACGGTCGACGGTAAAGGATTCCTGAGGAATATACTCATTGTGGCATGGAGACTGACGGATTTTGGAAAACTGTTTCTTTTTCCGGTATTATTCTATCTGGTTTTCCGGTTTCTTAAGAATAAGGGTGCAGTGGATCAAACCCTTGGGGATTTATTTGTACTGCTTGCCTTGTCGGTTCTGGCGTTTGTTCCAAGTGCCCTGATTTATAAAGTATTGAGCAGTCACCGCTACTTTATTCCCATAACCATGATCGTGACAATTATTACCGGGTACTTGCTGTTTTCCTGCATTCTCCAAAAGAACCTGCGAAGAGTGCTGTACGGTATTATGCTCGCCGGTCTTGTAAGCGGCAATTTCTGGATCTATCCCGACACCATCGCGAAAGGCTGGGATGCCACCCTGGCCCATATCCCTTACTACGGCCTGAGGGAAAAAATGGTATCCTATATTGATGATCGTAAAATTTCCTTTTCGGATATCGGAACCGAAGTGCCCAACGCCTACCAACTCAAGTACTATGATCTGTCCGGAGACGAAAGGTATATTCCGATAAAAGACTTTCAGCGCAATACCTATATTTTTTACTCCAATATATACAATACCTTTTCGGATGATGAAATCAAACAGCTTAAAACCCGATGGCTCATTGAAAAGGAATTCCGGTGTTTCGGGGTTAGGGTAACGTTGTACAAAAATCCGAAATTTTCGCAATAAGGAAGATCCCGGCTGCCGGTATACGAACACAAATCACTATCTTTACATAAAGCCTTGCATCAATTCATGGAATCTGAATTCCTCAATAGCAGAGAATTACGAATCTTCCGGCACCAGATAGATCTGCCTTCTGTCGGACTGCAGGGTCAGGAAAAAATAAAAAAATCAAAGGTGCTGATCGTGGGAGCAGGTGGCAAAGGCGCATTTGCATTGCAGAACCTGGCGGCGGCCGGCATAGGTTCGATCGGAATATGCGATAACCAGATTGTGGAAGAGACCACCCTGCCCAGGCAGAGTTTGTACGGTCACGGCGACCTCGGGAAACAAAAGGCCATCCTGTCCAGACAAAAGATCCAGGAAAATAATCCCATCGCCCATGTGGACGTGCACAATATATTCCTTTCCGAAAACAACAGTATTCCGATACTTTCCAAATATGACCTGATTGCCGACGCAACCAACAGCCATGAAGCCCATGCGATTATTGATAAAGCGGCACAAGAAGCAAAAAAGCCTGTTGTTTTCTGTGAAATTCAAAATGCCGTGGTGTTTATCTCGGTCTTTCATTTTGCCGGCGAACATTCCTACCGGATGCTTTCCGATGCCTCACTCCGCCGTCATAATCCTGCTCCTGTCTCCTCCCCGGTACCGGCTGAAGTGATACAGTACAGCCTGGCCGGGAGCCTGATAGCCAACGAAGTGCTTAAGATTGTACTGGGGATCCCCGGTATTTTACAGGGCCGGGTCCTTCAATTTGACGTGGCGTCCTTTCAGATGATCATTTGCGACCTGCAGGGTAATGTGATCCGAAGCTAAATAGCAGACATACAAAGGATTTCCGGATCACTGCCGGGCGCACCGGCTCCTTCCATTATTTTTCAGAATGTCAATAACTTTTTGGCTTCACCCGAAATATTTTTCAATAATTATAGCTACTTTGACAGGTTATGTTTTTGGATGACCCCATACATGATTAAATCTTTACGATACAGGCTTCTGGCATGGTTACTATCCTTTGTGTTATTAACTTTTGTTTTTGTAATTCCTTCCATTTTTGTTCATCAGCATAAAACAAAGAAAATAAATTCCATCGTTCAGCAAATCAATATGCTGAATAATAATTTTCTGAAAGACTCCAAGGTAATCAGCGATTTCATTCTGATCGAATCCAAAAATCCTGAATTTTATAGTACCGGGCAAAGCCGTCAGTTAATGGAACACCATAAAATTAAAGAAACCATCACGGCCACGCTCACAACCATTCATTCCGATAAAAAGAACCGAATCTTTCCGATACAGCCTGAACTCGGCCTGTTAAAGATGAAACTGAATGAATACAATACGTTGTTCGATAGCCTTGTATACCTGACGTATAAACGCGGATACGGTGATTTTGGCCTGGAAGGCGAACTGAATGACTGTGACAGCCGCCTGGAGAATACACCCTTCCTCTCAAAACCGCAACTTCTTCAGTTAAGGAAAAGCGAAACCGCCTATTTTGAATGGCACGACCGTAAATATCTTGAGGCATTCCGAAATACCGGCTCCAGTTTTCGTGCTTCCGTTGAGAAAGACCTCTCCTTAACGGCAGAGCAGCGGCACATGCTGACCGGTATGCTGGATAATTATTTCAGTGCCTTTGAACGACTGGTTGCGTTAGATGAAAAAATAGGCCTTACCAGCAACTTCAACCTGCTCGCATCCCTAAACATGAAAAGCAGCGAAATAGAAACCTTGTTTCTGACGCTGGTGGAAGAGGCTGCAGGTTTACAGCAATTCCTGATAAAAAAACTGAACCTGCTGTATATGGCCTACCTGGGATTCATTATCGTGCTTTGCCTTGTGGCCGGATTCGTTATTTCAAAACACGTGGTTTCGCATCTTGAAAAGCTTACGCGTATTATCTCTTCCGTTGCACAAAACAAATCTTTCCCTGAAGGCCTTACCCTTGACCTTGATCATTCGGCCAGGGAAATAACCGCTATTTATCTCGAATTCCGGAACATGATGGCCCAAATAGACCGTTGGAAAAAGCAGCACAATATTGTACTGAAAAAGGCCGAGGAAAACCAGAGACGGTACCAGGAACTGGCGGATATGCTTCCCCAAAGCATTTTTGAAACCGATTTGCACGGAAATTATACCTATGCGAATAAAGCATGGTTCAAGAATTTCAGGTATTCTATGCAGGATATTGAAAATGGAATTAACGTTCTGACCACCCTGGTTTCTGAAACCGTCCACGATATTTTAAAAAATGAAAGACTTGAGGATGCTGCCTTTTTAGCCATCCGGAAAGATCATACCCATTTTGAGGCCTCTGTCTATGCCGATGATATTATCAAGGAAGGCCGGATCTGTGGCAAACGCGGTATTGTGATTGATATTTCCGACAAAAACCGATACATCCGCGAACTCAAGCATGAAACCAGCAAAGCACAAACCGCGGATCAGTTAAAATCATCGTTTCTGGCCAATATGTCTCATGAAATCAGAACGCCCATGAATTCCATTATCGGTTTTTCCAATTTGCTGGGATCGGAAGAAGTTCCGGAAGATCAAAAAAAGGAGTTCGTTCATTATATACAGACAAGCGGTGAAATCCTCCTCAATCTGGTGGACGATATCATTGATATTGCAAAGATTGAGGCCGGAGAACTCAAGATCACAAAAAGGGAATGCAGCCTGAACGGACTTTTTTTTGAATTGCACGATACATTCAGTGAAATTCGAACCAGGCTTGGCAAATCAGCCCTGAAGCTGATCGCATCCTCCGATACCGATAACCCAAACCTGGTCTTTAAAACCGATCCCTTCCGGTTACGCCAGATTCTAAGCAACCTGATCGGAAATGCCATTAAATTCACCGATGACGGATATGTTGAATTTGGCTACAAAGTCGTTTCAGAGAAACAAATTGAATTTTTTGTTAAAGATACAGGCGTTGGCCTGACACGAGAAGAACTGGACCTTATTTTTGAACGCTTCAAACGTTCTCCTGATTCCGACGAAAGAAATATCAAAGGTACAGGACTGGGGCTTACCATTGCGAAAAACCTCGTTGAATTGCTGGGGGGAGCAATGTGGGTCGAATCCACCCCGGGTAATGGAACGATTTTCTACTTTACGCTGCCGTATTTAAAGATTACAAAACCTTTGCCGCCCGATACAAGAGAGTCTTTCGAATCCGCTTACAACTGGGAAGGGAAAACCTTCCTGATCGCTGAAGATGATATCCACAGCATGAATTATCTGACGGAACTGCTAAAAAAGACCCGTGTGGCTATTTTGCAGGCTTCGTCGGGTAATCAGGCCGTTGAGCTATGCAAGATCCATCATCCCGACCTGGTCATTATGGATATTCAGATGCCGGGTATGGATGGAATTGAGGCCACACGAATTATTAAACAAATGGATGCCCGGTTGCCTGTAATAGCCCAGACAGCGTTTGCCATGGCCGGTGACAGGGAAAGGATTACGCAGGCAGGATGCGATGACTACCTGGCAAAACCTATTGACGGCAAACAACTTCTTCCAAGAATCAACGACCTGTTGAAGATGTACCGGGATAAATCTGCTTCGGTTCCTTTACCGGACATGCATAGAGACGTATTATAATTTTGCACGAACCCGGGCATTTGTCAACCCTAATATTCTTCAAATGAGCCAAAGGACATTCAGATGGATGGGATATTCAGTCGTGGGAATACTCTTGTTTTTAATGATTGCAATGACGATCCTTTCTTTTTCCTATGATAAAACCATTATTAAACAGCTTAAAAAATACCTGAATGAACATCTTTTAACGGAAATCATCATTGACAGGATTGATTTCAGTATGATAAAGAAATTTCCCTATGCAACCGTTGAATTCTCCAATGTATTGATTAAGTCAAGGGCAGGTCTCAATTATTCCGGTCCTGCCCTGGCAAGCAAGGACACCCTGATGAGTGCATCCAAAATTTATTTCCAGTTCGGATTGTTGGGATTGATCCATAATGAATTTCAACTGAAAAAAATTCATATGACCGATGGCAAGATCAATGTATTTACCGATCCGTCAGGCCGGAATAATTATTCCATCTGGAAATCTTCGGACAAGGAAATAGAAGGCGAAGGGTATACGTTTGATTTCAATAATGTTATTCTTTCCGATTTCAACCTTCATTATTTCAATCTGAAAAATCCGGTAATCGCACATTCCTTCATCCACAAAATGGTATTCAGCGGATCCTTTTCCGGAGAAAACGGGCGCTATGCGTTGAAATCCGAATTGTTTTTATATGAAGCGGGCAGAACCGGATCCTATCGTATAAAAGATATGCCGGTTTATTTTGATTTTAAGGCATCCTCCCAGAAGGACAGGGTAACCATCCGTCAGGGTGAAATAATGCTGAATAAACTGCTCGTAGAGCTCCAGGGGAACATTCTGCTTGATTCAACGATGGATGCTGATTTTACGCTGGAATCTTCCAATTTCGGCCTGGATGAGATTTTCTCCTTCTTTCGTCTCCCTGAGGGGAATCGCTTGAATGAGTATGCACTGGAAGGAAAAGGGAAAATAAAAGCCCGTATTAAAGGTCAGTTCAATACGAAGAATGCCGTAGGAATAAATTCAATTTTTTCTTTATCCAATGGATCCGTTACGAACAGGAAAACAAAAAGCAAACTCTCCCACATTGGTATTGAAGGTTCCTTTTCCGGAGATAATCCTAAAAATTATTCGCTGGTAATCAGTCAATTTGAATCGCGCCTCAGTACCGGTAGCATTCATGGCAATGCGACCGTCAAAAACCTGATTCAACCCGATTATACGTGTGAAATCTATTCATCTGTTAATTTAAATAATCTGCATCATTTTCTTGATCTTGATACTTTTGAATATATTAATGGCGCCTTGAATGCGAACCTGAAAGCTGCGGGCACATTGGCGCATACGAAAAATTCCGGCCTGCCCGAACTCCTCTCCAGCATCCGGTCAGGTTCGCTGGAACTGGAGGATGGTTCGGCTAAACTGAAGGGACAGGATAATATCCTGCAGGACATCAATGGGAGAATAACGATTGGCGAAGATATTTCCTTTCAGGATTTTGCCCTGACCCTGAATGAAACCAATTTTCGGGTTACGGGCACTTTTAAGAATGCAATTAATTATTTCACTGATAATAAATCTATTATTTATGGTAACCTATATGCATACTCCAAGGTTATAGACGGTGCCCGTTTTATGAAAACAAAGGAGGATTCAACGGATGACCCGGTAATTCATTTCCCGGAACGGATTCAGATCAGCGCTTCTGTGAATGCAGATGAAATCCGGCTGGGAAAGTTCATTGCATCGGACTTGAAATGCGAGATGCATTACGCCTCCAAAGTTTTAAATATTAATAAATTCAATATTAATTTTATAGAGGGTACTATTTCAGGTTATGCAATCCTTTCTCAGCAGGGTGATTCCTGCCTGCTGGTCAATTGTGCTTCCCGACTGAATCGTATTGATATTCAACAGCTTTTTATTTCCTGCAATAATTTCGGACAGGATTTTATCCGGGATGAAAACCTGCGGGGAAAATTGGATGGAAATGTTGCCTTTACCGCATGCTGGGATAATCAGCTGCATTTTGTTCCGTCCGGGCTGACGGCCCAGGCGGATGTGGAAATTTTCAATGGCGAATTGCTGAAATTTGATCCCATGCTCAGTCTGTCCAAGTACATTAATGTGGAGGAGCTTAAAAACATTAAGTTTAAGACCCTCAGGAATCATATTACGATTTCTGACAAAAAAATCAGGATCCCTGAAATGCTGATCAGTTCCTCTGCCTTTGAAATAACCCTTTCGGGTATTCATTCCTTTGACTATAGTTTTGATTACCGGCTCAGGGTGGCGCTTTCGGATGTTCTGTTCAACAAGGCAAAACGAAAAAAGAAGGAAATTGAGGAGTACCTGGTGATGGAAGATAACGTGGATGAAACGATTATCCCCATTTCCATCATTGGAAATCCGGATGATTTTAAGGTGAATTTTGACAGCAAAAAGGCTTTTTACCTGATCAGGGAGAAAATTCAGCAGCAGGGGACGGAAATGAAAAGCCCTACGGGAGAGAGCATTCCGGAAGATAGCAAGACTCAAATGAACCACCCGCAACATATCATTGAATGGGACAATGATCCGGTGGATGAAACCCCCAAAAAAGAAACCCCAATCCGTCCTTCCGACGATGATATACAAATAAAATGGGAAGAAGAAGATAGTTCGGATGTCAATTTTTTCAATTAATTTAGCGCCCTAACATTTGCCGCCAACATTGAATATTTATACCCGAAAATTACGCTGGAAATTTTTACTGTTTATTGCCGCTATTTCAATTGGTGTAAGTTCTCTTTTATACACCAATAACCTCGTGAGAAAACTGGCAGTGGAGGAAAGGAAAAGGGCTGAACTTCTTTTCGAAGCGCAACGCAAAATCATCAATGCGGAAATGACCGATCCAAACCTTGACTTTTATGGAAAAGTCATCGAGAATAACGAAACCGTTCCGGTCATTGTGTTGGATAGTCTTGACAACATTTCATTTATGCGGAATATTGATCCGGCAAAAATGAAAAATCCCCGGTATTTGAAAAAGAAGCTGGAGCAAATGAAGGAAGCGTCTGATCCAATAATAGTCAATGTTACCCCCAAAGAAAGGCAGTTTCTTTATTACAGCAAATCAACCATACTCACCAAACTGACGGTTTATCCTTTTGTGCAGCTGGGTATCATTCTGCTCTTCATTCTGGTTGCTTATTTTGCTTTCAGTTCATCCCGAAACGCCGAGCAAAATCAGGTATGGGTTGGCCTTTCCAAAGAAACAGCCCACCAGCTGGGGACTCCCATTTCTTCCCTCCTGGCCTGGTTGGAGATGATGAAACTGAAATCCAGTGATCCCGATCTGTTGATTGAGCTCGAAAAAGATGTCAAAAGACTTGAAAAAATAACCGAACGTTTTTCCAAAATCGGATCCAGGCCCATTCTTAAAAAGGACAACCTGATAACGGTTATTTCATCTGCTGTTAACTATTTGAAAACAAGATCTTCAGGTTCTGTAAAATTTAACGTTCATTTAACATCAGAAGAACTGTTGGTCCCCATCAACGCATCGCTGTTTGAATGGGTCATTGAAAATATCTGTAAAAACGCAATTGATGCCACCAATGGAAAGGGAGAGGTGGATATCTTCATTTCTGATCATAACCAGGTGGTCTACGTAGATGTTTCCGATACCGGAAAAGGAATTTCCAAAGGGTTGTTCAAGACCATTTTCAAACCCGGGTATACCACCAAGGAAAGGGGATGGGGTCTGGGATTGTCTCTGGCCAAAAGAATAGTGGAAGAATACCATGACGGGCGGATATTTGTTCACCAGTCGGAGATTGGAAAAGGTACCGTAATCCGTATCGTGCTAAAAAAACAATAGATCCCCGAAAAGGATACTGTCTCGCCTTTAACCTTAACCATACCCGGTGCAATGGGCCATGGAAATACCTTTAAAAAAACTGAGCGTCTCAGTCTGAACAAGCGAATAGAATTGCTTTTTTCCAGTGGTGCCGCTATCAGCCTGCATCCTGTAAAAATAGTGTATCTTCCTTTTTCGGAGCCATTGGAATTCCCGGTTCAGGTACTGTTCACGGTTAGCAGCAAAAGATTTAAAAGCGCAGTGGTTCGGAATCGCATCAAACGGAAGTTAAAAGAAATCTACCGCATGCGAAAACCCTCTCTTTATGAAGAGCTCGGCAAACAGAACAGGAAACTTCTGATCGGCATCCTATACAC
>JAGDMB010000324.1 GCA_017860375.1 Bacteroidota bacterium
TTTCCGTTCCCGTTCCATGGGCATTGATATACCCAATTTCGTCAGGTTTTAAACGGGCAATTTCCAGCGCTCTCCGCATGGCCATCGCAGCTCCCGTTCCCTCCGCAGATGAAGCAGTCGGATGATACGCTTCATTTGCATTGGCATATCCGGTAATCTCGCAGATGATCCTTTCAGGATCCGCTGTTTCTTCGGACTCAAGCATAAGGGCAGCGGCTCCTTCACCGATCGTAAGGCCGTTCCGGTACTGATCAAAAGGCATACAGCCTGAAGGAGAAACTATTTCAAGGGCAAAAAAGCCATTCAGGGTAAATTTTGTGAGTGCGTCAGTGCCTCCGGCCAGCATCCGGTCGGCCCGTCTGTTGCGTATCATCCTTGCCGCGTACATAATAGCATTAGCCGAGGAAGAACAGGCGGTGGAAATGGTGGTAACCGAATACCTTATTCCAAAGCGACGCGCGATCTTCTCCGTGCAGTCTGCACTGTCAAAAACAGGAATGAAATCTTTGAAGGTGTCTTCGCGAAGAAGTGACTGGTAATACCGTTCATTCAAATCCATTCCGCCTGCCGTTGTGGCAAAAACGATACCGCTGCGCCGGCCTGACAAATCGCGGTAACCGGCACCGGTTACCGCCTGCTGCGCCGCTATCAGGGCCAGCAGGGCATTTCTTGAATGAATCCCCTCTTTCCGGTCCGCTCCGGCCATCCCGGCAAGCATTTCATTGGACAGTTTCACTTCCGCGACCGGAATGCCGGCATGAACCGATTCAAAAAGGGACAGCCTGCCGATACCGGTGCGCAATGCAACCAACGAGGCAAGATTTTCTCCGGTATCGTTGCCTGCAGCTGTAATTAATCCTGCACCGGTAACAAAAACCCTGGGGGGCATTAAAAGGTTGTGGTTTTATTTTGCTGGATGCATTCTGCCATAGCCCTGACATTGCGCAATACCACACGCCTGTCCTTGGGATCCGTAATCTTTACCTGATATTTTCTTTCCATCAGTAAAATCAGCTCAAGGGCATCAATGGAATCAAGGCCCAGACCTTCAACAAAAAGAGGAGTGTCCGCGTCAAAATCCTCCGGTACCACATCTTCAAGTGACAGAGCTTCAATAATGTCCTTTTTGAGCTGGACAATCAATTCTTCCATCGTCATTTCGTTTCGTTTTCCTGATAGTTTCACAACAAGGATTTTACCGGTTGGTTCAATCCCTGAAAAAAAAAGAATGGTACAAGTATACGAAAAGCAAAGGTAAAAAATAAATAATAATAGTGTCAGATGAGATCCTTTCTCATCTTGTGATAATAAAGGGAGAGCAACAGGCAAGCGGTGGCAAAAAGCAACAGGTACAGCATATCGGGAAGAACGGCACGGATGCCGGCACCGCGGATGAGGATATCGTAGAATCCGTTAAGGCCCCAGTTCAACGGAGAAATCTGGCTGATATGGCGAAACAAGGGGGGCATCATGAATATGGGCACCCATATGCCGCCGACAGCAGCGAGGATGACCACCGATATGGAGGCAAAGATGGAAGCCTGCTGATGTGTCCGGGCAATGGTACCGATGGCTATTCCGTATCCTATTGCTGCCAGTGCTACCGTCACGGCCAGCAGAGAGAGTGTTCCCATCCGTCCGTCAATGACAAGTGCAGGCAGGTTAAGCAATGGGAAAATATAGATCCCCATCGCCATGATCAGGAAAAACTGCAGGTAGCACACCACAAGGTAGACGATCACTTTGCTGAACATAATGGAAAAATAAGAGCAGGGCATGGTAAGCAAACGGGCAAAGCTTCCGTCTTCTCTTTCCCTGATCATGGCGCCGGCAAAGGGAATTCCAATGAAAAACATGGCAAAAAGCGTCCACGCCGATACATTGTGCTGCACGGAGTTGGGGATTACTTTCCGATTTCCCTGGGCCGCAAATTCTTCCCTGTAATATACGGTTTCCTGGTTCAGCAAGGCCGGGTCCGAAAGGGGAATCCGCATACGGCTGCTGATTTCCCTGGCAAGTTCGCTTAACACGATCTGTGATTCGATCCTGGCCGCCAGTTCACGTACCGACACCTCAACGGTAGTACGGAGGGTGGACTGTGTTGCCGGATCAATATAAACCTGAAGGATAACCGAATCGGTTGTTATTTCCGGAATTCTGCCGCCGGAAAGTATCGTCGTTACATTCTTCTTAACCCGGTCGCGGATTTGCTGCGTGGAATTCCGGGGGATGATCAACCCGATCTGATAGTGTCCTGAGGCAACCGCTTCTTTAACCTGCAGTCCGGTTAATTCTTTGCTGTCGTCGGGCGTATGAACGGAAAATATAGCCGAAGCCCTGATCTTCTTTTCGATGGTCAGTCCCAGGGAATCCTCATCCTGATTCAACAGCAGCAAACTAATGCCGCGTTCGTTCAGAGACCGGAAGGTGGAATCCTGTAAGCCGGTCATAATCACAACCAGCGCAACAGGCATAATAAAAAGCATCGCCAGGCCTCCCCTGTCGCGAATGAGTATCAGTATATCCTTATATATCAGTTTTGTTCGCATGAT
The DNA here is from genome assembly GCA_017860375.1 of Bacteroidota bacterium. Classification (GTDB taxonomy): domain Bacteria; phylum Bacteroidota; class Bacteroidia; order Bacteroidales; family UBA10428; genus UBA5072. The sequence goes on from JAGDMB010000324.1 coordinate 2,553, forward strand.
CCATCCTTAATCCCTTACCTCTTTTCCGGTCAATGCAAGGAAAATCTCCTCAAGTGAAGCCGGGGAATCACCGGAATTCCTTATGTGCTCGGGGGATCCTCTTGAAATAATCTGTCCCTCATCAAGAATAGCGATATCCGTACAGAGGTTCTCTGCCTCTTCGAGATAGTGAGAGGTGTATATGATAGTGGTACCGGATTGGTTCGTTGAAACCAGGTTCTCAAGGATCACCTTTTTTGATTGAACATCCACTCCGACGGTAGGTTCGTCAAGAAAGAGGATAAGAGGGTTGGGCAACATTCCGACCATGAGATTCAACCGGCGTTTCATGCCACCTGAAAAACGATCCACCCTGCTGTGAAGGCTCTTCTCAAGACCGAATACCGGGAGCAATTCTTCCAAACGGAGTTTGAAATTTTTTCCCTTCAGACCGCAAATACCTCCGTAAACCGAAAGGTTTTCATATGCCGTAAGACTGGGATACAGGGCAATTTCCTGCGGCACCACTCCGATAATCCTGCGGATTTCGCGGAGCTTTTCCTTTACCGGTAAACCATTGATGAAGACTTCTCCCGAGGTGGCCGAAAGCAATCCGCACAGGATCCGGATCATGGTGGTTTTTCCCGCACCATTAGGACCCAGGAGACCAAAAATATGTCCCCGGTCAATGGTCAGGCTGATATTGTTCAGGGCAGGCTTGCTGTTTCCTTTGTATACTTTGGTCAGGCCGTCAATGGCTATTGCAGCACTTCCGGGGTTCATAATTTCGCAGACCTGAGTTGTTCAAACAGTTTTTCTTCACGGTCAGCGATGCGCATCAGGCGATCTGCCAGTGAGTCATACGAAATTGTTCCGTTATCGCGGTTCTTGAAATAGCGGCCTGCCTCATAGGCAAATTCACGCCATGCATCTCCGATGCCCGTCATTTCCATGCTTACCTCATTCAACCAGGGTTTACCGAGAATTTCAGCGCTTTCCTGTAAAAAAGCGGCATAAATAAAACGGAATCCTGCCCCGCCCGTTCCGATCTCTTCCAGCATGCGGATCACCTGGCTGAGATTAAGCGCGGCACCTTTGGGACCATACCAATCTGTCCACCGGCGCATTCTCTTTGCCAGATACCGTATGCCCTTGACC
>JAGDMB010000325.1 GCA_017860375.1 Bacteroidota bacterium
TATGAAAAAACGGGATATGCTTTGCAGGTACTCACCGGTGATGTCACCGGCCGTTATCCGGTTGACAAGGACCGGATGTACGCAGCCGGTTTTTCAGGGGGTGGGAGGGTGGCCCAGGAATTCAGCCAGTGGAACGCAGACATTAAAGCAATTGCCAGTATGGGAGCAGGCTATTCGGTCGGCCAGGCGGAAAGATTGCGTAACAATGCCTCCATGCTTTTTATTACAGGCAATGAGGACTTTAATTACCATGAAATCAGGAGTTCCTTTCAGACATTGGCTGCTTTGGGGATCCATTTTTTTATTCTGGAATACCCCGGACCTCATGCATGGCCCGGTCCTGAAATCATCCATGATGCCCTGCTGTGGTTCGAGTTTGATGATTACCGGAGGAATCCTTCCCATATACAGGAAAAGGTCGTGCACGAATACCTGGCAAAAATTCACCGGCAGGCAGAGCTGGCGGAAGAGCGACACGATATTTTTGGTGCCGTGGGTACCTATACAAAAGGGATGTCGTTTCTGTCAGGAATTGCCAAAACCGGCTCTCTGAGCAGAAAGCTGACAGACCTTCAGAAAACGGAAGAATACAAACAAAGCGAAAAACAGGCCAACGAGGCATTGGAAATGGAAATTCGTTTGCAGCAGGGATACACACTGGCCCTGAGGGAAAGGGATACCCTATGGTGGAGAAACGAGATCCGGGGACTGAACGAAAAAATCAGCCGCAGCGATAAGGATGCGATGCTGCCGGTATACAGCCGGATTAAAAGTTTTATCAGTATTGCCGCCTATAGTTATTGCAACAGCAGCCTGAAACTGAATGATCTTCAGATGGCTGAAAGATATATCGCAGTATACCGGGTTGTTGATCCGGACAATCCGGATGTGTATTATTTTAATGCCCTGTTTCTTGCGAAATCCGGAAAGGTAAATGCAGCGGCAGATTCATTCCGAAAAGCAATTTCGTTGGGATTTACTGATTTTAAAAAAGCCCGCCAGGAGCTTCCGGAAGAAGTGTATGCGTATGGCAAAACGATACCCTGACAGGGTACCACCCTGTCAGGGTACCACCCCCACCCTGTCAGGGTGTCAAAATTCGATACCCTGTCAGGGTGTCCTTTGGAAAGATTATTTTGTGCGACGGGAAATTTTTTATTGCCACCTGACATTTGCTTGGTTATATTCTGACCGGAATTAATAAATTTGGCAGAACCTGTTGAAAGATCAGGGATTGCTAGTGAATGTTTAAAATATAAAACTATGAAACATTTGATTTATTTACTATTACCAGGAATTATTATGCTGAATGCCTGTAAAAAACAAGACACAACCGTTGGTTCCAATCCTTTCTTTGCCCAGTGGGACACACCCTTTGGCGTCCCTCCTTTCGATAAGATCAAAAATGAGCATTATATGCCCGCTTTTCTGGAAGGTATTAAACAGGACAGTATCGAGATTGCAGCTATCGTTGCCGACACTGCAGAACCTACCTTTGAAAATACCATTCTGCCCCTTGACAAGTCAGGTGACCTGCTTGAAAAAGTCGGAAGTGTGTTTTACAATCTCAACGAAGCCAACACCAATGATGAGATGGATGCATTGAATACCACGATTGCCCCTATGCTTTCTGCTCATCGCGATGATATTGTTTTGAATGAAAACCTCTTTGCACGGATCAGTAAGGTGTATGAAAAACGCAATGAATCGGGACTTGATAAATCACAGATCAGGGTGGTCGAGAAGTTTTACGAACGCTTCGTAAGAAACGGAGCAAATCTGAATCCTGCCGACAAGGAAAAATTGCGTAAGCTAAATGAAGACCTTACGCGTCTTTCGGTGAAGTTTGGACAAAACCTGCTGGAGGAGACCAACAATAGCTACAGGCTGATCCTTGATAACAAGGATGACCTGGCCGGCCTTCCGGATAATGTAATAGCCGGTGCTGCAGACGCAGCTCACGAAGACAGCCTGAACGGCAAATGGCTATTCACCCTGCATAAGCCCAGCTGGATACCCTTCCTTCAGTATTCCCAAAAGCGCGATCTGCGGGAAAAAATTTACAGGGGTTATTTTATGAGAGGCAACAACAACAACGAATACGACAACAAGGAAATCGTCGGAAAGATTGCCACCCTGAGAGCGGAGAGAGCTAAGCTATTGGGATTCAGTAATCATGCTTCCTTTAAGATCGCTATCAACATGGCCAAAACGCCGGAAAATGTGTACAGCTTCCTTTATAAACTCTGGGATCCTGCACTTAAAAGATCGAAACAGGAAGTGAAAGACATGCAGTCTATTATACATTCTGAAGGAGGTGCCTTCAAGCTTGCATCCTGGGATTGGTGGTATTACGCCGAGAAAGTACGCAAACAGAAATACGACCTCGATGAGTCGCAACTGAAGCCTTATTTTAAACTCGAGAACGTTCGCGATGGTATGTTCTGGGTGGCGAATCAGCTTTACGGAATCACCTTTACGAAACTCGATAGTATGCCGGTATATTTTCCGGATGTCGAAGTATTTGAAGCCAAAGAAGCCGATGGAACGCACCTGGGTTTGCTGTACCTTGATTATTTTCCCCGTGAAAGCAAAAGAGGAGGGGCCTGGTGTACTTCCTTCCGTAATGCCCAATACAGGGACGGGAAAAAAATTGCTCCTATCGTATCCGTGGTTTTCAATGCCACCAAGCCTGCCGGAGATCTTCCCTCGCTGTTATCGTGGGACGATGTTACCACCCTTTTCCACGAATTTGGTCATGCGTTGCACGGCCTCTTTACGGATGGAAAATACGATCTTACCGCCGGAAATGTACCCGATGATTTTGTCGAGCTGCCTTCCCAGGTTATGGAAAACTGGGCTTCAGAACCTGCCGTGCTGAAACATTACGGAAAGCATTATAAAACCGGTGAGACAATACCCGATGCACTGATCGAAAAGATACAGAAAAGCGGACAATTCAACCAGGGATTTGAAACGGTGGAATACCTGGCCGCTTCCGTCCTGGATATGGATTACCACATGCTCAAACCGGGTGACAGCATACCGGATGTGCTTGCCTTTGAAAACAAATCCATGGATCGTATTGGCCTGATTCCTGAAATTATACCCCGTTACCGTTCCACGTACTTTGCGCACACTTTTAGCGGGGGCTACGATGCCGGTTACTATGTATATATCTGGGCAGCCGTGCTCGATGCCGATGCATTCGATGCATTTAAAAAGTCGGGTGATATCTTCAACAAGGACCTGGCAGCCAAATTCAGAAAATACTGTCTGGCCGAATGCGGTGAGGACGAAGGAATGGTTCAGTATCGCCTGTTCCGTGGTCAGGATCCTTCGGTTGAGCCTTTGCTGGTGCGCAGAGGACTCAAGTGATGTGTGAAAGTTTAAGAGTTAGTTTGTTTACAGATTAACAAGTTAACAAATTTACAAATTGGAAGACCTGCCAGTCCTGATCCTTCGGGGCCGGCAGGTCTTTTCTTTTCACGTGACCTTCTGCCCTCGTCATTTCTTCATACCTTGCCGGCTGTCGGTTAAACCCAATGACCGCAATAGCTCAGGATCGGCTGTAACTCCTTTTGAAAGCGCTTTTTCCATGTCGCTTCGGGCCCTAGCGTTATCCCCTGCGCGATAAAAGGACAGAGCCCTCAGGTAATAAAAATTGCCTTTTCCCGAAATGCCGAT
>JAGDMB010000326.1 GCA_017860375.1 Bacteroidota bacterium
TCCTCCATACACCAGGTTTCTGTAAATGCCTGATGCTGCTGAATGAATTCACTGGTTCCAAAATCAAACGGGCAATACGACAATTCACTGTCCTTGCTGATTTTATTGATTTGCAGTTCTGTCCTGTTGCCTTCACCCACCGCTCCTATAATGTCTCCCGGACTAACTTCATCTCCAACGGATACCGCAGGGTTCAATACATGATCATAAATTATTCTCCAGACAGAGTTGGCGGATAATTTAATCCAGACTTCATCATCGGGAAAATTATCATTTAGCATAATATTTTCAACCATTCCCTGACAAACCGATCGTACCTGGACATCGGAAGTATTGACATAATATTCAAAGGCCGGATTTTTCTGACTTGGGGTTAAATCCGCTCCGAATGCAAGGATGGAATTAACGTATGCAATGTCTACCGGTGTCACCGACAAGACCGGGGGTGTTTCATCCGGTGGTGTATCCTTATCACAGTATGCTGTAATCAGCATTAAAGCAACAAACACCAACGGAATTAAATTAGCATGAAGTTTCATATACAGCCTCCTTATACATGAACAAGATCTTCCACCTTCATTTTGCTGCGTTCGCCGATCTGCTGACGCCACATCGCATAATAAAGGCCTTTTTGCTCAAGCAGTTGGTCATGGGTTCCGGTTTCGACGATTTTTCCCATTTCCAGCACATACACCACATCGGCATGCATGATGGTCGATAGCCTGTGGGCGATGAGAATGGTGATTTGTTCGCGGCTGGCCGAGATCTGCCGTATCGTTTGCGTGATTTCCTCCTCGGTCACCGAGTCGAGGGACGAAGTGGCTTCATCGAAGATCAGCATCCGTGGTTGCCGGAGCAATGCCCTGGCGATGGACAGGCGTTGTTTCTCACCGCCAGAGAGTTTAATGCCGTTCTCCCCGATCATCGTATGGATCCCGTCTGCTGCACGCGAAAGGAAAGTAGTTGCCTGGGCTTTGTGCAAGGATTCCAGGATTTCTTCATCGGTGGCATCCGCTTTTACCAGCTGCATGTTTTCTTTGATGGTTCCCGCATACAGCTGGGTTTCCTGGGTAACAAATCCAATCTGCCTGCGAAGGGGATTATACCGGATGTTGGCAGAGGGCGTATCATTGAATAGAATGGATCCGCTGTCGGGAACATAGAGTCCAACGAGCAGTTTTACCAGGGTGGATTTCCCTGATCCGGAAGGGCCTACGATGGCGATGGTTTCTCCTGTCCGGACATCAAATGAAATACCGTCGATGGCGTTAAAAGATGCGGTCCGGTGCCGGAAAACCACGTTCTCGAAACGGATGCGCTCCAGGGAACCGATTTCATCGGGATTTTCCGGCCGGCGTTCGATGGGTTTATTCATCAGCATGTCAAAATTATGGAGGGAAGCATCCACTTCGCGGTATTGAAGAATGATATTTCCGATTTCCTGCAGGGGCATAAATATCGTGGTAGAGATAAACTGCATGGCTATGAGTTCGCCGGTTGTCAGTACATGACGAAAGATGAGCCAGAGCAGGATGAACAGGATGGAGTTTTTGAGCAGATTGAGTGCAACACCCTGTGCAAAACCAAGAGAGATGACCTTCTTCGCCTTCTTAATCTCCAGGTGGTATATATCACGGGTTTTAACAGTAAGCCGCTTTATTTCCTGGTATGTAAGTCCCAGACACTTTATCAGCTCAATATTCCGCAAGGATTCGGTGATGACCCCTGACAGAAGATAGGTCTCGCGATTAATGGACCGCTGCACCGTTTTTATCTTTTTCGAAAGCAAGCCCGTAAGAGCACCCAATACGCCAGTGCCGATAAGGAAAACAGGGATCAGCAGCCAGCTTTTCGTGATGCTGTACCAGACAAGGAAACCGATACCGATAATGGATGCAAACAGTACGTTGATCAGCGAATTGACAAAACGCTCGGTATCGGTTTTCACCTTCTGCATGAGGGAAATGGTCTCACCGCTTCGGCTCTGTTCAAATTCCTGAAAGGATAAACGCAGGGATTGCTTCAGTCCTTCGTTAAAGATATCCATCCCGAACCGTGCCACCACCACACGGGAAAAATATTCCTGCAGACCCCGAAAAAGTCTTGCCAGCAGAGCGATACCGATAGCCAGGGCAAGCCAGTAAAGCACGCCACGCACGAGCTCGTTTTCCGGGAGATTGCCTCGGCCCGAACCATAATCGTCAATGATCCGGCCAAAAATAATCGGATCGATCAGGTTGAGCAATTGCGCTGTCAGCGCCAGCAACAAGGCTAAAATTATCAGCCTTTTATGCGGTTTAAGATATTTCCAGAGGGTAAGCATGGTGAACTTCCGGATACCAAATATAAGTCAATTATCCTATCCGTACGAGCAATTCAAAAAATCCCTCCCCCATGAAAAGCTTCTTCCGGTTTGCTTTGTACGCTGCATATTGTTTTGTATTGCCGGTTCTTTCAGCCACCCTTTTAAAAAATCAGATGTTTACCCTGACAAAGGCAACCCTCACGACAATTGTAACCGCTGCAATTTATTTCTTACTAAACTTTCCTGTCTTGGTCCTGCCGGAACGCCCGTTTTTTAAATATATGGCCGCTTTGATGACAGTACTCTGGTTCAACACTACAGGTTCCGCTAAACGAGTGGATGCGGCTGAAGGTTCCGAGCCGTCTGTCGTATAATGGATTTCACCGAATGGATAGGGATTTGCCATTTTTAAAAGCACGGTATCGGTGAAGAGTGTCGTTTCGGGTAAACTATCGACTGAAGGAACATAATAATTATACCCTTTCTTATGCAGCAGGTTAAGCTGGTTTTCAAGCCTTACAAGAAACCAGCCGTACTCTTTTTGTGTTGCGGGAGACCATGTCACCTCGGAAAGTGCAATGGCACGAGGCAGTACCATGTATTCCACGTGACTGCCTGTCGGTATGTATTCGGTCCATACATTCCCCTGTGCACCCAGAATATGCTTTGCCTCCTCTGTTGTCAGCTCTTCCGGAACCGGCTCGAAAGAGTATGTCTTTTCAAGACTTGTAAATTCCCCAAAAGCCGGCGGTTCGATTTCCTTGTCGAGGCTTTGGTAATAATCAAAATAACAATGGGTAACGGGGGCCATCACCACGTTGTGTCCCATCCTGGCGGCCTCGATACCGCCTTCGGTACCCCGCCATGACATCACCGTTGCATTTTCAGCCAGGCCTCCTTCGAGGATCTCATCCCAGCCGATGAGGATCCGGCCTTGTGCAGTCAGAAACTTATCGATACGGCGGATGAAATAGCTCTGCAATTCGTTTTCGTCTTTCAGCTTTTCATCCCTGATGCGTGCCTGGCATCGGGGGCAATTTTTCCACTCGGTTTTTTCGGCTTCATCACCGCCGACATGAATAATTTTCGAAGGGAAAAGATCCATCACTTCCGTAAGGACATCCTGGAGGAAAAGAAAGGTGCTGTCATTGCCCGCACAATATATATTCGTACAGGGCCATATACCTCCCGAAGGAACGCTGATGGGCACCTGCCTGCAGGAGTATTCCGGATAGGCAGCAAGAGCGGACGAGACATGGGCCGGCATTTCAATCTCGGGGACAATGGTAATAAAACGCTGCGCAGCATAGGCAACAATCTCTCTTATATCCTCCTGCTTGTAGAATCCTCCTATGGTGGCTTTTTCACCCGG
>JAGDMB010000327.1 GCA_017860375.1 Bacteroidota bacterium
CCGTACATTAAAGGAAAACCGGCCGGCTTTGTAACCCCTTATTTTTGCCTCGCGTGTTTGTTCAAAAAGCTTGCGGATGTCGGAAAAAACACCGGTGTAGGTGGCCGGATTCGAGCGTGGAGTGCGCCCGAGAGGCGACTGGTCGACCTCTATTACTTTATCCGCAAAGGACAATCCTTCGATGGAATCATAGGGAAGAGGCTGCAGGGATGACCGGTAAAAATGACGGCTCAGTATGGGATACAGGGTGTCGTATACCAGCGTCGACTTTCCGCTTCCGGAAACTCCCGTTATACAGATCATTTTGCCCAGAGGGAATTCGGCATCGATCTTTTTCAGGTTATTGCCTGAAGCACCCCGAAGGATAAGCGTTTTCCCGCTGCCCTTTCTCCTTACGGCAGGGGTGGCAATAACCCGGTCGTGCTTCAAATACAGGGCTGTCAGAGAGTCGCTGTTCATCATTTCGGTGGGCGTGCCGGATACGCAGACTTCACCTCCCAGCCTGCCGGCAAAAGGTCCCAGGTCGATAATATGGTCAGCATGAAGGATCATTTCCCTGTCGTGCTCCACCACGATCACCGAATTCCCGGCATCGCGCAGGTTTTTCAGTGCCGCGATCAGCCTGCGGTTATCGCGCTGGTGCAGGCCTATACTGGGTTCGTCGAGGATATACAATACGTTCACAAGCTGTGACCCTATCTGCGTGGCAAGCCGGATACGCTGGCTTTCACCTCCTGCAAGGCTTCCCGAACTGCGGTTCAGGGTCAGGTATTCCAGTCCGACATCCAGGAGAAACCGTAACCTCGTTTTCAGTTCCTTGATGATTTCGGTTCCGATCTTCCGCTGACGCTCGGTCAGGTACCGGTCGACACCGCTGAACCAGTCATTCAATGCCGAGATCTCCATGGAAGCCAGATCGGCGATGCTGCAATCGTGGATGCGGAAATGCAGCGACTCTTTCCTGAGCCTGGCGCCCTTGCAATCGGGACAAATTACCTTGCGGATAAACTGGTCGGCCCATTTTTCATTCTCCGCATCATTGCCGTTTTGCTGTCCGGCAACATAATTGACGATCCCTTCAAAGCTGAGAAAGTAGTTTGTTGACAGGCCGATGGGTGTATTCTCGAGCTTGAAGGTTTCTTCGGAACCATAGAGGATAACGTTGAGTCCATCCTCGGGTATATCGCGGACAGGCGTATTCAGGGTGAAATGATATTTGGCCGCAATGGCTTCGAGTTGCCAGAATATAAGCGAATTTTTATAGGGGCCCAGCGGCTGGATTCCCCCTTTTTTTATGCTGAGTCCCGCATCGGGAATGATCTTGCTGATGTCAACCTCGTTCACGGTGCCCAGACCGTTGCAGCGATGGCAGGCTCCCTGGGGAGAATTGAACGAAAAGCTGTGCGGCGCGGGTTCATTGTAGGATATACCGGTAGAGGGACACATCAGCTGACGGCTAAAATACCGTACCTCCCTGCCTCCGGCTTCCATTACCATCAGCGTGCCGTGGCCGTGCTGCATAGCCAGCGAAAGGGAGTTTTTCAACCGGTTTTTTTCCTTCGCGGACACTTCCAGTTTGTCGATCACGATTTCAATAAAGTGGGCCTTGTACCGGTCCACTTTCATCCCGTGCTTTATCTCGGTCAGCTCACCATCAATCCGCATGTTGAGAAATCCCTTGCGCCGTATCTGTTCAAAGAGTTCCTTGTAGTGGCCCTTTCTTCCCTTCACGACAGGTGCCAGGATGTATACCTTCTGATCCGCGAATTTTTCGAGGATGAGACCGAGGATCTGCTCGTCGGTATATTTTACCATCGGCTCTCCTGTATTGTAGGAATAGGCTATGCCGGCACGCGCAAAGAGAAGGCGGAGAAAGTCGTAAATCTCCGTGATGGTGCCGACGGTGGACCGTGGATTTTTGCTGGTGGTCTTCTGTTCGATGGAGATAACGGGACTCAATCCGGTTATTTTGTCCACGTCGGGTCTTTCCATGTTCCCGAGGAACTGGCGGGCATAAGCTGACAGGGTCTCCATGTACCTGCGCTGCCCTTCGGCATAAATGGTGTCAAACGCCAGCGATGATTTTCCGCTGCCGCTAAGACCGGTGATGACCACTAGTTTGTTTCGGGGAAGGGTGACGTCGATATTTTTCAGGTTATGAACCCGGGCTCCCAGTACCTGAAGATCGCCAGTTTCGACAGTCTGCAGTTCCTTGCTCTTACTGCGGATTGTCCTCATTGGATTCCTCGTTTAGGCCGGCGGATAGTTCAGGATAACTTCTCTTGCTTCCTTCCGGGATTTTGATCCGGTATGTTTTTCCGGCTCCGTTTGTGAGGAAGTTTTCGCGCAGCCAGGGATTGAAGAATTTCAGTATTTTATAATTGATGGAATAAAGTCCTGCAAATTCGGCAAGGTTGGAAATGGACGAGTCGACTTTTACCTCAAACATGGGCAGGACAGGGTAGTAATCGTCTTCTTCGAGCTGAAAGCCGAATTGCTGTGGATTTTCCGCGATCAGTTTAAAGGCCAGGATACGAAAAATATACCGTGCCGTTTCCTCATTCAGCAGCAGGTCATAGTAATTGCTTACCTGCTGCCGGTCAATCTGGAACTGGATGCCCTTGCGCCCAACGTTATAAGAAGCTGCGGCCAGGGTCCAGTTATTGTATTCCTTGTAAGACTCCAGGAAGAATTTGCAGGCTACTTCGGTGGATTTCTCCAGGTGGTACCGCTCGTCTACTTCGCTGTTTACTTCGAGTCCGTAATCTTTTGCCGTGCTTTCAAGTATTTGCCATACCCCTGAAGCTCCGGCGGGTGAAACGATGTTTTCAAACCCGCTTTCCGCAAGGGGTATATATTTGAAGTCTTCGGGAATGCCGTATTTTTCCAAGACGGGCTCTATGATGGCAAAAAAGCGTTTTGATTTCTTTAATACGAGCAGGGTGCGCGAATGCCAGTAAGCATTGACCAGGATTTCCCGGTCGAGGCTTTCCCTTGTGTCAAAGTTCGCAAGGGGTACCGGTTCGCCGGCAAAGGTCATCTTCTCGGGTATCACAAAAGGGGTCGCCACCTGCACGGGCCGGTTGTCGAAGGGGCTTATAACGTCCTCGTTATCGGTGAAGCTGAGCGTCGAAAGCAGGACAATGCCAAACAGCAGGCCTGATGCCACATATAAGATAGGAAATACCGGTCTCTTTATCCAATTGATCATCATAAGTTATCCCTCTCCGTTGATTTTGAGTTTTTTTCTCCTTTGGTCCATTCCTTTCCGGTTCGCCGGAATCACTATTCTTTTCTTTACTACGGCAATTCTTCCGCCGGGTTTCATGCCGGGCAATATTATTATCCTCACCGGATGAATATATTCATGATCCCGCGGCAAAAATAGTTAAAATTAACAAACAGGGGCAGGGAAGTATGAACAATGAACTATGAACCATGAACTATGAACCATGAAACTTCCTGTTTCTACTTCGGTGCCATACGGTAAAGGAAAATGGCGATGACAAAGAAAAGCACATTGGGGATCCATGCCGCAACAAACGGACTAAAGGCTCCGGAGATGGCAAACTGTGAGGAGAATTGCAGGAACAGGATATAAGCAAAGCTGATCAGCAGGCCTATCCCGATCTGCATGCCAATGCCGCCCTTTACTTTCTTCGAGGAAACCGAAAC
>JAGDMB010000328.1 GCA_017860375.1 Bacteroidota bacterium
TGATAAGGTGCGGGAACTGGAGGATACTGGTTTTTGCAGAGAATCCTGTGTCCGCCTGTTCAGGCTCCATGTCGATCTCCGGCAGGGGTGAAAATTTCACCAGCAGACCCAGCAGAAAAAGGACAACCGACATGACCAGGTATGGATTTATGACCCTGCGCGCAAGGCTGTCAAGCGCGGCATTACGGGCCGTATCATCCAGGCCGTTAAGGTTTTTTATAAACGTATCACCATCGTGAAGAATGAAATAGGCCAGAATTAAAGGCGCAATGGTTCCGGCAAGTTTGTTGCATATGCCCATAATGCTGATGCGCACAGCGGCCGTTTCCCTGGGCCCCAGGATGGTGATGTAAGGATTGGATGCGGTCTGCAATACAGCCAGTCCCGTACCCATAATGAACAATCCGGTCAGAAACAAGGCATAGGTTCGGGTAATGGCTGCCGGCACAAAAAAGAGCGTACCCACACCCATTACCATCAGGCCAATCATCATGCCGTTCTTGAATCCTGTTTTTTTCAGCAACCAGGCAGCAGGAAGGGCCATGATGGTATAGGATATGTAAAAGGCAAAAGCTACAATAAGAGCCTCGAAATCAGATAGTTCACACGATATTTTAAAATAGGGGATCAGAATTCCGTTTAACCAGGTAACAAAACCGAAAATGAAGAACAGCATGCCGATTATTGCAATTGACAGGCCATAGTTGCTTTTTTGAGCGGAGGAATCCGTGGTCATGGGAAAATGATTTTTGACAAAGTAAAGGAATTTTAAATACAATATGAATTTTACGGTATGAATTGCAGAAAGAAGCCGGAAGGTTGGAGCCTCAATTCAGTCGCCCGGCATCACTCAATATAGTCACCCGGCATCACTCAATATAGTCGCCCGGCTTTGCCGATTGAACATGATTTTGCATCCATTATTCAAAAAAGGAGAATAAAAATGAACAGAAAGATTGCTTTTTCACTATTGTGTATCCTGATCACAGTGTCAGCCTGTCAGCGGAATGAACCGGAATCGTCGGCCATTAAAAAGGATTGCTGCACGAACCGTATCCAGGAGGACAAGGCAGCAACAAAGGTTATGGGAACCTGGAACTGGATTGAAACAACTTATTTTTCCGAAACCCAGGGCAAGCTTTTAAAAACGCCCCTGAACACCGGTAAAAAACTCACGTATACCTTTGACAGGGACTCCCTGATCATCTCTTCCGAAGGATCGGTAACCGACAGAGTCCGTTACGAAATAGGCATGTTAAGGGATATAACGCGATTTCCGCAGGACACGACCCTGATCATCCGCTTATCGGATTCCAGGGACCAGAAAAGGATTTCCCTGCTGCATTTTTGCGGCGACAATATCATACTGGTCAACAGTTACAATAACCTTGGCGGGAATATAATGCTTAAAAGAGTGGGATGAACGGCTGTTGAAGGACTATCACCTCGTATTCTTTATAAAAAAATATCGGAAACCTGCACCGGCATTCAAATCGAAGCCGGTTCCGGGTACAAGATTCAGTACCGGAGCGGCTTCAAGAAATATATCAAACCGATCCCCGGGAAAAATATATACCAGGCCGATAGGTACCCTTATCCCAAGCCATACTTCCTTGCCGGACACCTTCACCCTGCCTCCAGCTCCCATATACAGAGGTAACTTACCTTTCCCTTCCTCCAGTTTGAAGATCATGAAATTATGCCAGAGGTAATCAGCATGGGAATGAAAGCCCCCGCCATAAAATGACCAGGCCAGTCCGGCATCAATAGCTGAACGATCGGAGATCCATGTCTTAAAACTGATGCCTGCCGGCTCTCCCACTATAATACCGAGACCTGTACCACCATCCTGCGAGTACAATACGCCAGGAGGTGCAAGGAGCAAAAGTAAAACAGCAACGGCTGTATATTTTTTCATGCAATATCCTGCAAATTGTGGGACAAAGGTATGCAAATAAATAATCAGGGAGATTTGAGGGCGCTGACACCGAGTACCGAACACCGATCTTCTCTCCATTGTTGTTATCTCGTCCGGTTATCAACATCAGGACCGGTAATAAAAAAGGTATCTTTGCGTTTCATCAAAAAAAATTTCAATACAGTAGATATGATAAAAGCAATTTTAAGCACGGGAATGATTTTATTCTTTCAGATGACCAGCGGCTATTCGCAGAATGCAAAAAAGATTCCATCCGAAAAGCCCCGACTCATCGTGGGAATAGTTATAAGCCAGATGCGGTACGATTACATATTCCGGTTCTGGGACAAGCTGAGCGATAACGGGATCAAATTATTAATCGACAGGGGAACATTCTGCAAAAATACCAGTTTTAATTACCTCTATTCACAGGATGGAGTAGGTCATGCCAGCATTGTTACAGGCACTACTCCTTCCAATCATGGCATAATTTCAAAGGAATGGTACGTAAACCTTCAGGACAAAATGGAATTGTATACCGAAGATCCCAATCACAAAGCAGTGGGGGGCGATTATGAAAACGGGCATCATTCCCCGCGCAACCTTATGTGTACCACTTTCCCCGATGAACTCAGACTTTCCAACGATTTTAGATCAAAAGTCTTTTCCGTAGCCCTGGAACCCGGGCCGGCCATTTTCTCTGCCGGGCACACAGGGAATTACGCCTACTGGTTTGATCCAAGCACCGGTAACTGGATCACCAGCACCTATTATGCGGACAGCCTGCAACCCTGGGTCAACGATTTTAACAATAAGAAATTACCGGATATCTACCTTTCCCAGGAATGGAATACCTTGCTGCCGGTTGACCAGTATACCGAGAGCCTTCCCGACCAGAACAAATACGAATCAGGGTACAACGGAAGGATTACATTTCCCTATTCGCTTTCCGAGCTTTCGGGAAGCAAAAGGGATAAAAAGAACTACGGGATCCTCACCAAAACCCCCTATGGCAATCTGCTTACGAAGGATTTTGCCGCTTCTCTGCTTATCGCAGAAGAACTCGGAAAGGATGACTATACGGATTTATTGATGGTATCCTTCACTGCCGGCGAAAATATAGGAAACCTTTTCGGCCCCAATTCTATCGAAGTGGAAGATGCTTTGCTGCGGCTCGATCTTGAGCTCGCTCATTTTATCCAGTTGCTGGAAACCCAGGTAGGGAAGGAGAATCTCCTTCTTTTCATCGCATCAGGAAGCGGTGTTGCCCAGATCCCTACCTACCTGATCGATTCAAAAATTCCGGCCGGATATTTCAACCAGCTGGGTGCCATATCGCTGTTAAAAAGCGCATTGAATAACACCTACGGAAGAGGCGACTGGGTCAAAGCCTACCAGTCGCAGCAAATATTCCTGAACCATACCCTTATTGAAGATTCCAAACTTTCGCTAAGGGATATACAGGATTATGTCGCTCAGTTTATGCTTCAGTTTGCCGGTGTCGCCAATACAGTAACCTCCTATACCCTGCAGACCACCAATTTTACCAGCGGCATTTTTGAGAAGATACAATACAGTTATAACCAGAAACGTTCCGGGGATGTTCTTATCAACCTGAAGGCCGGATGGGTTGAAAAAGGCAGCGGTGCGACCGACCATAATTCTTCGTATGCCTATGATTCAAAGATCCCGCTGATCTGGTACGGATGGAAGATTGGCCGCGGTACGATTACGCGTCCGGTGGATATAACGGATATTGCCCCTACTCTGTGTACCTTCCTCAATATCAGTTATCCAAATGCATGTACCGGCAGCCCGATCCTTGAACTGGTGCAATGACAGACGGTAAGAGGTGAGCGGGCCATTATCCCGAAACGCTTCGCGATCGGGATTATTCGGCCATCGTATTTCAATTCGCTATCGCTCTTGAAATCCGGGCCTCATTAAAAAGAAAGGAGGCATTCTCTCAAATGCCTCCGACCTCACATTAAACAAAACTACTAACTAAACCAACTTGGGCAAAACCGTCTAACCAATATCTGTCGTCGTGTCTTTTTCTGTATCCTTTAGTTTGTTGTTTCTATTCTAATATACGGACGATCATTCGAGGCGTTTTGAATATTGGATGAACGTATCAAATCTGTTGATTAGCGTTTTTATCCTGCGGATGAGCAATCCTATTCCGTCTTCATGCACCTGTTGCCATTTTTTTCAAATTACCCCTGAATCAAAATCCGGATTGATAACCATCATGGTTATATAAAAATTAAGATCGTATTTTTATTGGATCAAATTCATAAAAAGGCCTTCTTTAGTAACACTCAAATTTTATACCATGATGAAAAAATTATCCTTTTTCCTGATACCTTTATGGCTGATTACAGCCTGTCAGCAGAGCGAAAAAACGACTTCCATGTTCATTACCACAACCATACAACAGAAGGCAATTGACCAGCTGATTGCCGCTCACGGTGAAAACCTGCGCAGCCGTATTGAAACCGGTGTCGGCCAGGCTGCTTTTTTCTGGAAACAGGAAGACGGCACAACCGAGGAATTTGTGCGCTTCTGCAGTGACAATTTCGCGGCCGGTGAAGGACAGCGT
>JAGDMB010000329.1 GCA_017860375.1 Bacteroidota bacterium
TGTTGATCCCGTCGTTTTTGAAAATTTCTTTAATGCTGAAGTGCCCACTGTTACTGCCTACTGGAAAGCTTTATGGGACGACGAACACATTTATGTTTTCATAAATGTTGAAGATGATGACTACCATCCCGGTTGGGAAGCAGGTGGAAATGGCTGGGAATATGACAAGCCCGAAATTTATTTTGATGTCAACGACGTGCTTGTTGACGGTGGAGGTGCAGGTACTGCCGATAATGGTCACTGGCAGTGGTCACCTGATCCTACAGACGGCGGCCAGGATATACCCTTGGAGCTGGCTCCCTCAAGTGTTGCTCCCGGTGGATGGTATTGCTACAGCCTCACAGGCGAAAACTGGGCATATGAATTTGGCGTAGATATGAGCACGTTGAAGAATATTGATCAAGTTGCCATGGATTGTGAATTGCTCCATGCCCTTCCCGAAAAAATCGGTTTCGATGCAACGATTATTGACCAGGACGAAGGAGTCACAACGGCCCGCCAGAGGGCCATATGGCAACAAGGTGATGGTACAGAAGGCGAATCATGGAACACTATGGATCAGGCTGGTACGATTACCCTGGTTGGCGAATGCGGAGTATCCGGGATCAACACCGTGAAAGCTGTTAACATTTCTGTACAGCCTAACCCGGTAACGGATATTCTGACCATCAATGCCGATTTCGACAAGGTTGTGATCAATAACATCCTTGGACAGGAAATCAGCACGATGAATCAGATAAAAACCAACAGAATTGATGTTGGCGATCTTTCAAAAGGTATATATATTATAAAGGTATACAAAGGAGAAAGATATATCGGTGCTGCCAAAATTACCAAGAACTAACGTTCTTGCCTGAACCATAAGAAACCCCGTCCCGAATTCTCGGGACGGGGTTTTTTTTTGCCCTCTGTATAATTTTGTGCCCTGATTAAGGGTAGGGATGTGGTTAATTGTATTTTTTACAGAACTTCGTATCAATGAAAGAGACTTCTGTAACAAAAAAGGTTTTAATGAAAATTATCCTGGGGGAGATCAGCCCTCTGGAAGATAAGGATTTCCTTGAAAGTGATCTTACCCGGTCACTCTTTCAGCAGCAATGGGATGCAGGATATGCTGCAGAAACGGGATACAGACCCGATTACCGTAAGCTTTTTGAAAAAATCAGGGCGAAAACACATTCTGAAGATTCGGAAAAATCCATCAGCACAAAATTCTTTATAAAAGAGATCGACCGGCTTCGTGAAAAAAACCGTCTGTTGAGCCTGCGTTACCGTATGTGGCTTGGTATTGCCGCCAGTCTTATCTTCCTTTTCTGCATCGCTTCCTTTGTTTTTCTGAACCGTACAAGCCTGCTGCAAAAAACGGTAACGGAAAGTATTGCCCCCAATGGGCAGAAATCGCAGCTGGTACTGGCTGACGGCACAAAAGTATACCTGAATTCAGGCACCATCCTGCGGTATGACAATCTTTTCGGAAAACAGAACCGCGAGATTGAACTGGCCGGTGAAGCCTACTTTGAAGTGGCCAGAAACGAAAAGAACCCTTTTATTATCGTTACCTCCGATGTCGAAGTCAGGGTCCTGGGCACCAAATTCAACGTGATGGCCTATCCCGACGATCCCAGCATTGAAACGACCGTTACCGAAGGAACCGTCAGCGTGAAAGAAAGAACGGGTGAACAATCCCTTATTATCACGGCAAACCAGAAAGCCTCCTATACAAAAATCAAAAAAACACTGGTTAGCAGTGTGGTCAATCCCGTAACCTTTACCGGCTGGAAAGAAAATATCCTGTATTTCGACAATGAGAATTTTGAGAATGTGATCAGCAAACTCGAACGGTGGTACAACGTGTCCATTCATCTTGAAGGAAAAGATTCCATTGATGACCGGTTTACGCTCACCGTCAAAAACGAAAGTCTTAAAGAAGTGCTTGATCTTATCAGTCTTACAACACCCCTGCGCTATAAGATTCAGGATGATGATGTAACCATTTCGTATAAAAAATAAGGACTCTTTTATAAACGAACATAACAACCGTGATACTACTTAAACTACAATTTTGTATGAAAAATCATGAAACTAACCTGAAAAAAAGCATGAGCCTGGCTTCTAAAGGTTTCATAGCTGCTTTGCTTCTGCTGGCCTTTACCTTCAAAGTTTCGGCCGTCTCTTATGTTCCCGATGAAAAGATCCAGCTTCGGATAGAAAACGGGACCATTAAAGAAGCGTTGCGGGAAATTGAACGGCAATGCCAGTTCACGTTTATCTACAATGATGCCAATATAAACGTGAATCAGCATATTTCCGTTTCCTGTGCGGACAGAACGCTGCCCGACCTGCTTGACGAGATCCTTATGCAGCGTGGCATTAAGTATACCTTTGTGGACAACCACATTGTACTTACAAATGCCTCGCTGAAACAACAAAACCGGACCATTAACGGCAATGTAAAAGATGCTTCCACCGGCGATGTCCTGCCCGGGGTTACCATTCTGGAGAAAGGTACAAACAACGGCGTGGTGACCGACATGGAGGGCAATTTTATCATCACCGTTAACGATAACAGCACCCTGCTGATTTCCTATGTGGGATATAAAGCGCTTGAGATCCCGGTTGCCGGTAGGGAAGACTTCTCTGTAAGCATGGAACTTGAAGTCGTGAACCTGTCGGAGATCGTTGTAATCGGATACGGTACAATGAAAAAAAGCGACCTTACCGGCGCCGTGGCCTCCGTATCATCGGAAGACATAAAACAGAATATCGGATCGGGTATTGATCAGGCTTTGCAGGGTCGTACAGCCGGCGTGACCGTCACCACAAACAGCGGATCACCCGGGGCTTCTCCTTCCGTCAGGATCAGGGGAATGGGTACCATCACAAATCCGAATCCCTTCTTCGTTGTGGACGGAATGCCGGTGTCATCCGAATCCGTCGGATCCATCAATCCGGGAGACATCGAATCGATGGAAGTACTGAAAGACGCTTCTGCCGCTGCCATTTATGGTGCCAGGGCTGCGAATGGTGTAGTGCTTATTACCACCCGAAAAGCCAAAGAAGGAAAATCGAACATCAATTTTGATGCTTACTTCGGAGTTCAGTCGGTAGCAAAAAAATATGAAATCATGGACGGCACGCAGTGGACCACCATCCGCAATGCCTCAGGTGAACCCTGGAAAGACAGCTCAACCGTGGTCAATACCGACTGGCAGGATGAGATCTTCCGCAAAGCCAATGTTTCGAGCTACCAGCTTTCCGTTTTAAACGGAACAGAAAAAACAAGCTTTGCTGTATCGGGGAGTTATTTCAACCAGCAGGGTATAGTGAAAGGCAGTGATTACGAACGTTTTACATTGAGGGTTAATTCAACCTCCAATATCCGGAACTGGCTGACAGTAGGTGAAAATATCGGCCTGTCTCATTCCATACAAAACCTCATACCGGAACAGGATGAATGGTCATCGGTAATTGTTCAGGCCCTCACCATGGACCCCACCACACCGGTTTATGATACAGCCGGCAATCCGATGGGCTCTATCAATAACAACATCACAAACCCCGTCGGCCTGATTGAAAGAAACCATAATGTGCTGAAAAACACCCAGTTGCTTGGAAATGTGTACGTTGATATAAAGCCCTTTTCCTGGCTTTCCCTCAGAACAAA
>JAGDMB010000330.1 GCA_017860375.1 Bacteroidota bacterium
CTCCGGCAACAATTCTCTTTTGAAGGATTTTACAGGCGGTTATGATTTCATACACGGATTTGATCTGCACGGACATGGCGCTTATAAAAACATAATCAGCCCATTGCAGATCCTTTTCTTTAAGAGAAGTTACATTCAGATCGACAAGTCGTTTTTTCCAGTCTTCGGGCAACAGGGAAGCTACCGTCACTAATCCAAGGGGAGGGAAAGCCGCTTTTTTTGAAATGAATTTCAGGGCGTGTTTGAAACTCCAGTATGTGTCAGGATATTTCGGATGAACCAGCAATATATTCATGAATCATTTATGTTGTGGGTGAATAAAAACCTTTATACCATTGTGGCAATAAATTGGAACAAATTTATTCAGCAGTTTTTATTCCATAAAAAATAAGGGATAAACAACCCCGGAATGGGACTATTTACAGAATATGAGGATGTGTGGTATTGGCCTGTGGCGGATGACACTCATCCGCTACCCGTTGTTTAAAGCTTCTTTAACAAGCAATTGGTATTGCCTTGAAACCGGAATTTCAGCATCGTACCCTTTAAGGATGATTTTTTGCCCCATATAATTGCGGATCAGTTTTTCAACATAATTCTTGTTCACTAAACAGGTTCGGTGACAGCGGATGAAACCGGGATAATAACCAAGCATATCTTCTATATTTCTCAGGGTATTCCGGATAAGTTTCTTTTTGAACTGATCATTCTCTTTATACACAATTTCGGCATAATTATCGGCTGACCTGACTAAAACCAAATCGGCTGATCGGAGTAAAATCTTATCGGTCTTGTTTTCCGAGAACAATTCAATATTCTCTGCCCCCGGTTCTTTCTCATATTTATCGAGTTTTGCGTGAACATGCGAAAGGTTTTCCTGCAACATACGGATCTGACGCCTGAGGGACTGATCTTTAATATAAAGCTGTAAAACAACCACCGGGGCAATACAAATAATGATTATTTTGAACATCAGGTACATCGTTATTTCAACTGAACCCACATACCGCAGGTAAAAGGCAGAAGCTACCGATGAAATAATACAGATGAGAAAACTGGCCAGGTAGACCGGTTCACTTTCCCAGGAGTTGGTTTTAAAGAATTTAGGCCAAAGGACCGGAAGAACGATGTGAAAGCATGCCATGACAAGAAAAACAATGGCCCCAAATCCTGCAAGGAACAAAAGTCTGTTATTAAACGTAAAGTGGTTGAGTTCAAAAGGTTGAAAAAAGAGAATAAAAAGAAAAACTCCCAAACCGATGCTGAAAAGCGCTTTAAGATCGCGTTTGATCGAATCACTTAAAGGGATTGGTATTTTTGAAAACTTATTCATTCCTTTTTCAGGAAATAGATTACCTGTGGAAGAAAATCCAAAGGTACTGACTTTTTACAAAGTCAGAATAAGGTTATGCAAAAAAACCGGTATTCCTTCCGGATAACTTTAAATCAGAAGAAAATCTTACGGGATATAGATGATCTTCCTTACTGCAGCAAATTCTGCTGATTGTATCCTTAAGAAGTAGATTCCCTCCATTAGATTTAAGCTCTTGAAATTCAATTTCATGAAATAAGCACCTCCGCCCGGATGGGTAAAGTTCTGATTGACCACAACATGTCCATGCATATCCGTTACCGATAAAAATGCTTCCGCTCTTGTTCCCAGGAAAAGTTCAAGGGTAATTTCAGAACGGGTAGGATTCGGGTAGACCTGAATGCCTGACAAAGTTGTCTCGTCTATAAACCCTGTTGATGCCGTTGCAGTAACCGCGACTTTACAGGGCGTGCTGTATAAATCACCATCATTGACAATCAGATTGATATCATATCTGCCCACCATGTCAGGAGTAAACAATAGCGTTTCCAGGTTGTCCTGGCTAATTTCGGCGATGCTTCCATCGGGCCGGTCAATAATTTCCCAGGAATACCCTAACGGATCATAATCCGGATCATAACTTCTGCTGCCGCTAATCTCCAATGCAGTGTTCACAGGACCTTTGTAACTGCTTCTGTTTGTCAACGCAAGAGGAGGCCTGTTTTCCAGGGCAAGAATGCTGACAAGCGAGGGCGCGCTTTTAACTTCCCCGTTGTCGACTTCCAGTGAGAAAGTATAGTTGCCTGTAAGGTCTGGCGTAACAGCGGGACTTGTCTTTGTCTGCTCAAGTGCAATCTGACTTCCAACGGGTTTTGATACGATTCTCCATTGATACGACAACGATTTGCCCTGCGGATCATAACTTCCTGAGCCATCAAGCATGGTTTTCTGGCTGACCCTGACGCGGTGATCTAAACCGCTAATGGCTATGGGATTTACACAATATTTTACCGACCAGTTGAGGGCATCATCTGCAAACGCCTCTTCATCCTTTCTTTGCAAGGCATATCCGTCGCCATCGGCAAGGGTCGGCCATGGCAAGTCATCCGTATATTCCACGCTTTCCAGGGTTGCATAGGCAAAGAAAACTCCCGTATCCTTTAATACGGGAATGGGTTTCTGGATCGAAAGGATCTCACTACTGTTTTTTAATTGCCCGTCATAATTAAACACCCGGATACCTTCATCTAAATGGCGGGAATTTGCAAAAACACGCGCGGGAATTCTTTTTTCTACCAAGTACAGGGAGTCCCCCGGAGCAATCTCTACCATGCCGGGAAAGTCAAACCCGATTCCGTCGACATGCCAGGTGACCGAAGTGTCCGATTCACTGTATAGACGGATCACAGAGTCGGTACGGTTTTTCAGTACCAGGAATTCAACGTCATTTTCCACAGGGTGATACAGGATCGTTTTAAAAATGAGCGGACTTTTTTTGGCTTCTTCATTGGCGGCCCCGGGAGAGAATGGTTCCAGCTGGACCCTTTTTATTTCGCCCAGTGAATTGCTGTAATTTCCAAAGGAAGTATTGCTTTCTGTTGCATTTACTGTATACTCGTGAATGAAATTATTGATCTTGCCCTCTGCGGTGGATGAATATACAAAGATCTGCTCACCCCCTGCCGAGATGGAAAAGGCTTCACCGAATTCATTCGGGTCAGATCGCAGGGTGTCATCGGTATAGTGCCCTTCATAGAAAACAACATACCCTTTGGCAGGCAGGATGGTTCCTTCCGGTATGCGCCATTTGCCGGGATTATCCTTCTCATCAGAGAGGTACCAGTTTCCAATGTTGACCGCTGAATCAGCCGGATTGAAAATCTCAATGGCGTCTGTAAGCGGGGCATCGGAATTGGCCAGCACTTCGTTTATAATCACTTTTTCTCCGGCCGGGGTGGGATCCTCTTTTCCGGGAGAACCCAGCCGGTTTGACGATACCCTCCAGTCATCCTTGCGGCTTATGAGCTGGGAATTGCTGTTATTGGAAAACACAAGGGTAAAACCGCTTCCGTCGGTGGCATCATACCAAATTCCGTCGGCGTTGTATGCAAAATGCAGGATCTCATTCCCCGATGGCCATGCGAGGATGATATCCTCACCCTTGTTGTTTAAGTTGCCGTCAAACCGTCCGCAGGGAGCGAATCCATAAAGCGATGCAAAGCATTCAGAATCAGAAGCAATTACTGCGAAACTGTCGGGTTGCACGATGCTGTTCAGGGGAAATTTGTAGCGGATGCCTTTGATAAAGGCAAATCCTGAAATATCGACTGGCTCTGCAGAGCAGTTCTT
>JAGDMB010000331.1 GCA_017860375.1 Bacteroidota bacterium
ATCATGTTCGCTGAAGAACAATTTCTGAGAAGGAAATTCGGCAAAATATACACAGACTGGTCCGAGAACGTGCCTGCCTTTATACCCCGATTTAGAAACTTTGTAGCACCCGAATGGCCGTTCAGCTGGAAAAAAGTACTGAAGAAGGAAAAAAACGGACTGGCTGCAGTGTTTGTCGTATTCACCGCCTTTAATATCGCCGGGGAAATTATTCAGCACAAGACGGACTACAATTACTTTTTTATGGTTTGCTGCGTCCTTTCGCTGGTGTTGTATTTTATCCTGAAATACTTAAAAAGGAGGACGGAAGTCTTAAATGAAGAAGGACGGTAAAGACAACCTTATCTCCTCAGTCCGCTCCGCTCCAGCAAAGGTTCCACCGAAGGTTCATGACCGCGGAATTTTTTGTACAAAGCCATCGGATGTTCCGTTCCGCCGCGTGACAAAATATTTTCCCTGAAAGACTGAGCGGTTTTGCGATCGAAGATCCCGTTCTGCCTAAACAGGGAGAAGGCATCGGCATCAAGCACCTCGGCCCATTTGTACCCATAATAACCGGCTGCATAACCGCCTCCGAAGATATGATGAAATCCGGTGCTGAAACAGCAACCATCCACCGCAGGAAACAATTCGGTTGGGGCCATGGCTTTTCTTTCAAATTCAACCACATCTCCTGTATAGGGCTGTGTCAACGAATGCCATGACATGTCGTTGAAGCCGAAGCTGAGCTGGCGTACAAAAGCATATCCATTATGGAAATTGCGGCTTTGAATGATCTTATGGATCAGTGCCTCCGGCATTTTTTCACCCGTCTCGTGATGCAGGGCCACTTCTTCAAGCCATTCCTTTTCCTCGGCCCAGTTCTCCATGATCTGGGACGGGAGCTCCACAAAATCGCGGTATACATTGGTCCCCGACAAGCTCCAGTAACGGCAGTCACTCAACATGCTGTGCATGGCATGGCCAAATTCATGCAGGAAGGTCCGCAATTCATCATAGGTGAGCAGAGAAGGCCGGGTTTCAGTGGGTTTGGTAAAATTGAATACCAGCGAAACATGAGGCCGGAAATCGCCGGAATCCGTCTTATGCTGTTCCTGGTAATTGGTCATCCAGGCACCGCCCTGCTTGCTTTCACGCGGAAAATAGTCGAGGTATAGCAGGGCCAGAAAGCGTCCGTCATGGTCACGCACTTCAAATGTTCTTACCTCGGGATGATAAACAGGAATTCCGGCTTTGCTTATAAAACTAAGCCCGTAAAGCCTGCCGAAAAGCTCAAAAATTGCATTTTCAACATTTTCAAGCCTGAGATAGGGCTTGATGATCTCGTCACTGATCGCATACTTTTCCATCTTCAGCTTCTCTGCATAATACGACCAGTCCCATCGCTGAACTACCATCCCTGTATCCTGCCTGCGGGCAAATTCCTGCAATTCGGCGACTTCCTCGCGGGCCGCAGGCATGGAGGCTTCCAGCACCTCCTGTAAAAACCGGCTGACCTTTTCGGGGTTCTCTGCCATACGGTTTTCAAGGACATAACGGGCATAGGTGTCATACCCCAGCAGGTTTGCCATCTTCAGCCGAAGTTCAGCAATCCGTTTTATGATCTGCCGGTTATCCTTCTCATTGTTTTGATAACAACGTGAACTGTAAGCCCTGTACAATTTCTCACGAAGCGCACGGTTATCCGAATATTTCAGAAAAGCCATATAGCTGGGAGCTTTGAGCGTAAAGACCCAGCCTGTAAGGTTTTTTGACTTTGCCTCCAGGGCTGCCGCATCGGTGACAAATGCGGGCAATCCTTTCAGATCCTCTTCCCTGGTCAGATGCAGACAATAAGCATTGGTTTCATCCAGCAGGTTTTCCTCAAATTTCAGTGTAAGGATGGATAGTTCACGGGTGGTATCGCGGAAAACGGCTTTGGCTTCCGGGTTGAGACCGGCACCGTTCCGAACAAAGCTCTTGTAGGTTTCATCAAGTAGTTTACGTGATTCGGGCGAAAGGGATAGCCGTTCTTTTTGGTCATAGACGGTTTTCACACGGCTGAAAAGTGCCTCATTCAGCGTAATATCGTTATAAAATTCCGACAGCAACGGAGACACTTCCTGTGCAATCTGCTGAATTTCCTTGTTGGTCTCCGCCGAATTGATATTAAAGAAAACCAGTTCCAGCCGTTTAAGCTTAAGCAGGCTGTATTCCAGCGCTTCGATGGTGTTTTCAAAGTCCGGCAAACCCATACTGGAAAGTATTCTTTCGATATTCCGGCGCGATTCATCCAGGGCACTCCTGAAAGCAGGCAGGTATTGATCATTACGTATCGTGTCAAAGGCGACGGCCTGGTATGGAGCAGAAAAGGCTATCATGAAAAGTAAGAATTTTATGGGTTGTTTTTGCCGCACGAAAATACAAACAATAACCGTTAATTCTTATAATTTTGCCCTCTGAATTCTGAAAGCAGACACGCATAAAAGAACATAACATACACTCTTCGCATGAAACGATATCATTTGCTTCTTCTGTCCATTCTCAGCGGTTTACTCTTTGTTCCTGCATGGTACGAATGGGGTCACGGGCTCATCGTTATGATAGCCCTGGTTCCTCTTCTTTTCGTTGAAGATCACCTGGCCCGTAATGCCCATGATAACCGGTCCGTCATGGCTTTTGTCTATGCCTTTGTGACCTTTGTGGTATTCAATTCCCTTACCACCTGGTGGATTTTCAACGCAACAGCCATAGGAGTGATCATAGCCATCCTGGTGAACAGCCTAACGTCATCGCTGGTTTTCTGGGCTTTTCATATAACAAAGAGAAGGTTGGGAAGTGCAATAGGCTATTTTGCGCTAATCGTGTACTGGATCACCTGGGAGCATTTTTATTTCAATGCCGAGATATCCTGGCCATGGCTTGTACTTGGACATGCGTTCAACTATGACATCCGGCTTATTCAGTGGTATGAATATACCGGCGTACTGGGCGGAACACTGTGGGTATTGATAATCAACATTCTTATTTTTAACGGAATTACCCGGTATATCTCGGGTTCACGGGGCAGAACATTGTGGTCATCCGTGGTTCTGATTTTGGTAATCATCCTGTGCCCGATTGTCATTTCGCTGGTCCGGTTCAACACGTATGTTGAAAAATCCGATCCGGTCAAAATCGTTGTGATTCAGCCCAACATTGATCCTTATGGAAAATTTGTTTCGATACCCAGTATGGAGCAGACCACGATTCAGTTAAGCGAAGCCGCCCGCCTGGCCGACAGCACGGTAGATTATTTTGTTGGTCCCGAAACCTCCATCAATAACAATATCTGGATGGACAAGCTTGAATATGTGCCCGACATACGGTTAATCAGGCAGTTTCTTGCCCGCTATCCGAAGGCTAAATATGTGACCGGTATCCAGTGTTACAGGCAGTTCTGGCCCGGCGAAAAGCTGACTTCCAATGCACGTCTCTTTCCCAATGGAGAATTTTATTATGACAGTTACAATGCGGCAATACAGCTTGACTCCACGCCCAACGTACCTTTTTATTTCAAATCGAAGCTTGTGGTAGGTGTGGAGAAGATGCCCTATACCCGGCTGCTGAAACCGCTCGAGAAATTAACCCTCCGTCTTGGCGGGACATTCCGAGGCTGGGGCACGCAGGAAGAACGC
>JAGDMB010000332.1 GCA_017860375.1 Bacteroidota bacterium
CTTCCAATCTTCAAAACCTTCCGTACAAAACATAATCATCGGTATTGCAGAAAACCTGGCTGTAGACATAGAAGTTCACCCGGTTCGTTTCCATTCGCCGGTTCAGCTGCAGCACGGGATGATCTTTCGGCACCCTGAAGTACTTCTGTAATGTTTTATCGGCACCGTGAGCCATGATTTGCTGCTCTCCTCCCATAATCTGAATCTGATAGTGTTTGCGCAGGATATCAAACAACGATTTATTTTCGAATGACCTCGAAGTAAAACGGGGCAGGTTCAGGTTAGGGATCATGGTAATATCGTAAAAAACGGGATTATCGTTGACATACCGAAGCCGCTCCATATAAATGCAGCCGAGTTCCTTTTCGTGTTCCGTAAGGCTGAAAGAAAATGCGCTGGTCCATGTCCGTACCTCCGGTTTCACAATAATCCGGGTCTTCAGATTGTGCTGTCCGATGGCCGATGTGGTTCCTGTAATGGACAGGATACCGATACCTTTCGGGACGCCCATTACCACACTGCCTTTCCCCTGGTGCTTTTTGATATACCCTTCGTGCACCAGAGCATCCAGTGCCTTACGTATGGTAGGCCGTGTCACATGATACAAAACGCACAAATCATGTTCAGAAGGCAAAAGGGTTCCCTGCTGGAAACTCTCATCCTGGATGCGCGTGCGTATTGTTTCGTAAACGATCCGGTAGGCGGGTATTTTTGAGGCCAAAGGCATGCCATTGATTTTAAAAAGAGAGAGACAAATGTAACAAAAAAAAGCATTCATAGTAAAACAGGTTAACCTATATTTTTTAACATGTAAGCATATATAATTAACTAATAACTATTATATTATTGATAATCTTGATTTTAAAAAATATTAAAAAATATTATATAAATACTTGTATAGACAAGTTATAATTCATACTTTTACGATCGTAAACAAATCCTCATGGCTATTCCTGTGATCATGCCCAAACAAGGGCAATCAGTCGAAAGTTGTATCCTTACAGGGTGGAACAAGAAAAAAGGCGATCCGGTAAAAAAAGGAGACATCCTCTTCTCCTACGAGACCGATAAAGCCTCCTTTGAAGCCGAAGCGGAAGTCGATGGCATAATGCTGGAAACTTTCTTCGCGGATGGAGAGGAGATCCCTGTACTGACGAATATTGCCGTCATCGGTCAGCCGGGAGAATCTGCGGATGAATTCCGGCCCGGTAAGCCCGATCTTTCATCCGGATCGGATAAGGAAAGGGTGCCTGCAGAAAAAACCGGATCGCCTCGTAAGCATAAAACCGAAATACCCGAACAAAACCCGGCAGCCGGAAACGGAACCGTCCGAATTTCACCCCGTGCCAGGCTGCTGGCCGAGAGTAAGGGTGTTCCCGTTGCTTCAATCAAAGGGAGCGGACCGGAAGGAAGAATCATTGAACGCGACATCCATGAATACCTTAAGCAAAACCGTGGCCTGACGCCTCTGGCCAGATCCGTTGTTTCACACGAAGGCCTTTCGGCCGGGAGCCATGGTACCGGACTGGCCGGTGCCGTGACAGCGGATGACCTGGTTCTTCCACCCGGCAATGCGCCTGAAGGATACATTGACTATCCGGTCACCCATGTCCGCAGAATCATTGCCAATGCCATGCATGCCTCCCTCCAGCAATCTGCCCAGCTTACCCATCATATGGGAGCGGATGTAAGCCGGATGCAGGCATTGCGGAATAAGGTCAAGACCCTGCAGGAAAAGGGATATCCCCACAATATCACACTGAACGACATGGTTTGCTATGCTGTCATCCGTACCTTGCAGAAACACCCTGGTGTGAACGCTCATTTCCTGAAGGAAAGCATCCGGCATTTTTCAGCTGTACATCTCGGGTTGGCTGTCGATACCGATCGCGGACTCATGGTACCTGCACTTCGCAATGCCTCGGAACTCGATCTCACCAGCCTGTCGCGGGAACTGAAAAAAATGGCCGACCTTTGCCGGACCGGGAGCATCAATCCCGACCTGCTTGCTCCATCCAGCGCTACTTTCACCGTTTCAAACCTGGGAAATTACGGGGTTGAATTCTTTACTCCCGTGATCAATCTGCCCCAGGTAGCCATTTTAGGAGTGAACAGCATTGTATATCGTCCGCGTCCGCTGAAAGACGATACATTTGAATTTGCCCCGTATATCGGCCTATCCCTGACCTATGATCATCGCGCACTGGACGGTGGTCCTGCGACCCAATTCCTGGCCGGGATACGGAATGAAATTGAGCGTTTTGAATGGAATCCTGAAGAAGAATAAATAAAATGTACGACATTGGAATTATAGGAGGAGGGCCGGCTGGCTATGTGGCTGCTGAAAGAGCCCGCCAACGGGGATTATCCGCAATCCTTTTCGAGTCCGGAACCCTTGGAGGCGTTTGCCTGAACGAAGGATGCATCCCCACGAAAACTTTGTTGTTCTCGGCCAAACTGCTCGACTATGCGGTTCACGGGGAAAAATACGGAATACGAACTTCGGGTGCCAAACCTGACTTTGCGGCCATGATGTTGCGGAAGGACAAGATCGTGCGCAAACTTGTGACGGCCGTTGAGCAGAAAATGAAACACCACAGGGTGGAAGTCGTCAGAACAAAAGCCTCCATCCTGGAAAACAAAAAAGGTGTGGTTTCCCTGAAGGCTGAAAACAAGGTATTCGAATGCGTCAGTCTCCTTGTATGCACGGGCTCGGAACCTAACGTTCCTCCCATAAAAGGTCTTGACGAAACGTCCTTCCTCACCAGCCGCGAAATGCTGAAGATGACACGGATTCCTGCCTCCCTGGCTGTCATTGGAGGAGGAGTGATCGGACTTGAATTTGCAAGCCTGTTCAACTCCCTTGGCACGAAGGTGACGGTCATCGAAATGATGAGTGAAATTCTGCCCGGCATGGACCGTGAGATCAGCCAGCTGTTGCGTAAAGAATACAGCCGGAAAGGCATCGAATTTCATCTGAAGGCCAGGATTCTGGAAATAAAGGACAGGATCATCAGGATGGACAAAGAAGGGCAGATCCTGGAGATAAAAACAGATGAGATACTGGTCAGCACGGGGCGCAGACCCGTAATTAATGGATTCGGACTTGAAAATCTTGGTGTAGCGATCGCAAAAGGAGGCATTACGATCGATGAACATTGCCGTACCAATATTCCGAATGTATTTGCAGCAGGCGATGTTACAGGGTATTCCATGCTGGCCCATACCGCCAGCCGTGAAAGTGAGGTTGCCGTTAATTATATCGCCGGTAAGCCCGACCGGATGCGGTACAGAGCAATACCCGGAGTGGTATATACCAATCCTGAAGTTGCAGTGGTTGGTCTGGCAGAGGAAGAGGCCAGGGAAAAGGGAATTGAAGTTGAAGTGCAAAAACTACCCATGACCTATGCCGGAAGATTTATTGCCGAGAACGATCTTTTTCAGGGACTGTGCAAAATTGTCACGGGAAAGAAATACGGCGAAATACTGGGGGTCCACATGATCGGGAATCCGGCTTCGGAGATGATCTTCGGCGCCGCCATGGCTATCGAGGCCCAACTGACGGTCAGGGAATTAAAAGAAGTAGTTTTCCCGCATCCGACGGTTTCGGAAATTCTTAAAGAGGGAGCGTTTATGTTTTGACCGGTAAAAGCGA
>JAGDMB010000061.1 GCA_017860375.1 Bacteroidota bacterium
AAGCATTAGGTGCGTTAAGGATATGGGCACCGGTATCGGAGATATACGCTACACGGAACAAATTACACTATACCCCAATCCCTCCAATCGCAGCATTACGGTTGAAGGTGCCGGCAGGCAACCGTTCCAACTGGCTGTATACAGCATGAGCGGAGAACTTGTACTCCAAAGAGAGGCAAAGAATGCGTCGATTGAAATTGACATCGTTGATTTGCCACAGGGAATCTATATTGTCAAAATCACCGGCACTTCATGGACGGTTCAGCAGAAATTAATTAAAGAATAATGTACCTTTGAAAGATTCCGTTATGAATTTGAATATTCCCATAACAATAGCATTGTTCTTTCTGGTGCTGTATTCCATATTTTTGGCGACAAAAGGCAATGCAGCAGAAGAAACGAATAAAGGTTTCAAACCTTTTGGCCGAAGATTGGTAGCAGTAAATGTCCTTACGCTGGTTTTTCTTATGGTTCAGCACTACCATAACCGGTATCTGGTAAAAATCAAAGATCAGGAATATCAGATTAAACAAGATACAAGAGATTCCATAGGTAAGGCCAGGTATGATTCCTTATTATTCGGCATGAAGTCAACCTATGATGCAAGCAATATCAAGACAATTACTGCAGTTGCAGATGCTTTAGGAAAATATGGATATAAATTGGATTCAACAAATCGCAGATTAGTAAGGATTTTAAAAGAATCCACCCACACAATAGGTAACCTGTCGAATGATCCGGTTTTATTTTGCAGTGCATTTCTATTATGCGAACAAACAAATGGAAATTCTGTGTATAGAATAGAAATTGGTTCTAATGATGCAGGCGCTACAGAATTTGACATAACGGGCAATTTTTTGGCAGTAGATTCTTTGCATCATAAAATCTATCTTGGAGGAAAAACGATTTTTGACTTTAAAGATAGGATTCCAAAAGACTCCATTAATGGTTTTTACATGGGGATCGATAATTATGGCCTGTATTCCCATATCTTTATACGATTATCAGGCTCCTACAAAAACATGGAGGGCAGTAAATCCTTTCTTATAGATGATGTCATTGCGTATAATATCAAGGACAAAACCTTTCAGACAGCCAAGGGATCAATTCGGGAGGAGATCATTGCCTTCCTGGAAAATAAGGGTAAATAAACCACCCGGGATACTTTTTTCACGAATTGAAATATCCGCAGGATCTTGATTCCTTTGCATGAATCGAAAAAAATAGATGCTTAATTACTTGACATGAGAATAATTACATTACTATTCGCAACTATAACCTGACCCATTATCCTCTATCATGAAAAAACTATTGGGAATTTTTGGAATATGCTTATTAATCTGTACCATAAACTCTTGTAACAAGGAGGAGGAAGCACAGGGACCAGACCTTGCATGGCTTGGGGAAGAGCTGGTTACTATCAGCTCGGTCGATCCTGATGCAGACGATAACGGTTTGGATGCAATCCTTCAAAAAATAGACGACGCTCAGATTGTTGGTCTGGGTGAAGGAACTCATGGAACAACTGAATTCTGGTCCATACGTCAGAAAATAACCCGCTATCTGGTAGAGAATAAAGGATTCACCGCTGTTCTTTTTGAAGCAAGTTTTCCAGGATCTTTTGCATTGCACGATTATATCGCTTCGGGTACAGGAATTGCTTCTGAGGCCCATTATAAACTTGGATCATGGAGATATCTTGAAATGCAGAACCTTATCACTTGGATGAGGCAATACAATATTGATCATCCCGGTTCAGGGGACGAGCCGTCGCTTCATTTTTATGGATATGACTGTGCCTTTTCTAGCTGGACAGAGCCTATTAATCTTATTGTATCTTATCTTCAGGTTGTAGATGCCGGTGAAGCTGAAAATATCAAGAACCGTTTACTCCAGCATACAAAAGAGGATGCGATTTTTGTGCAGAATTTTTTTAGTACAAAAGAATCTGTTTATACGGCTCTGAGCTCAGAAAAAGAGTATCAAACAATATTTCGTATCGTAAGCAATTTATTACCGAGTTGGGAAATCTGGGACAGGTTATCACTGGATAAACCCACACTGCAATACAGGGATTCGGTTAACATTCAAAATGTCAACTTTATCCTTGAAAACCTTATTAATGGCGGTAAGGTTATTTTATGGGCTCACAATGCACATGTCAGGAATGGCTATTTTCCGGATGCTGAAGGGACATACGCCCGGATGCTGGGTTCCAGGTTGCGTGAACAATTTGGTTCCTCCTATTATACAGTAGCCACACAGTTCTATGATGGGAATTTCCTTGCCTGGGATGAATGTGAGGATCATGATTTCCTTTTTATTGATCATCAGGCGGCAGTACCCCCGGATGACTCCTATCCAAGCCTGTTCTGGCAGACAGGAGTTCCCTTGTTTTTTCTCGATCTGTCGCAGATTGATTATAACGGAGAACGCGCTTCATGGTTGTTGGAACCAAGAATGCTACGAGAAATAGGTGCTACCTATTGCAAGGATCTCGATCCACAATATTACTATAATCTGTCTCTTCCCGAAAGATATGATGGGATAGTATTCGTAAAAACAAGCCATCCAACCACGAAAATCACTTTTTGAAAACATATACAGGCTGAAGGGAAAAATCGGACACAAACCCGGCACTAAAATCACAAATCCTGGCCACACATGTGACCAGGGTCTGTGAGAATTGTTTTGACAAATCAGAATTTTCGGATGGCCAGGACAGCAAAAGCATTTGTTTTTCCTCCATAGCATGTAGAAAACCAGCCTCCAGAGCATCCACAACTTCCGTAACCACTTGCTGAATAATATGCATATCCGGGGCCACATTGAGAACTGGACCAATAGTTGGTATTTGTTATCACGCCATGTTTCCCTATGTTGTTGTAAACCAGATTTAATTCATTAAGGGAAGGCAAATACCAATCGCTGTATCCGTTTAAATTTAATGTATCACACGCTTTGGCTGCCGTATTTGTTTCGGTACAGAAGGCCGTAATGGCAGTGGTATTCGTTTCACCTGATCCAAAATCAATACTGGTGGCGATATCGGTACCGTTACAACCCCATACGAAATTGCCAATGCTTACCGATGTGCAGATCAAACCATGTTCACGTGTGCCGTCAATGTAAAATACACGGCCACCTGCATAGGACTGCCCTAAATATATTCCTGAAGGGATTGCAGTTGTCACAACCTGCTGATCTCCATACACCGTCCCTTTGCTGTTTGTTGCATAAGCCCTTACATAATAGGTTACGTTTGGTAAAAGGCCGGTTATATACGAAACAAAAGTACCACTGCCTGCTCCTTGCGTAGTCTTTGAATTCGATGTGGTAGGATTGGCGGTTAAACTCCAGCAAACGCCTTTCTGCGTGATTGAACATCCACCGTCATCGGGTATGTTGCCACCCGCAATAATAGAATCGGGTAATGTTTTTGTTATAATAGTGGTTACTCCCGAGGGAAGGTTGCCTGTGGTAACTGAATTCTGAGGACCATAGGTGGTATCCGTACTGTTGCAGGCATAAGCGCGTATGTAGTGTACTGTATTACAACCGGTTATTCCAGTAACCGTACTGGTAAAATATCCCAGGCCAGTGCCATCGGTTGTATGATTATTGGCCAACGTTGGATTGAGGGTTGTACTCCAGCATACTCCCCTTGCAAGGATAGCAGAACCTCCGTCACTGCTTACATAGCCGCCGCTTGATGCGGTGGAACTGGTTATGAGTACTGAAGATGCTGTAGCGACAATTGGTGCTGTCGATGATGGAGGATATACAAGATCGGTTGATGTAAAGCTCAGTTCATTGCCATAGGTTGTGGCCACCGAATTGGTGGCATAAGCGCGCACATAATAAAGGGAAAGAGGACTTAATCCCGTTATATTGCTGTTGTAACTGGAACTTCCTGTGCCATCCGTGGTTTTATTATCAGACAGGGTCGGCGCAGGATTCACACTCCAGCATACCCCTTTTGCTGTAATTGCGGAACCTCCGTCACTGGTGATATTCCCACCTGAACTGGCAATATTTGAGGATATCCCGGTGATGGCTTTTGTAGTCAGAACCGGTGCCGTATTTGCCAGTGTGGTGAAGCTGTATTCATTGCCATATACAGTGCCAGCTTCGTTTACCGCAAATGCACGGATGTAATAGGTGGTAGAAGAAGTCAATCCTGTCACAGATGCAGTATATGAACCCACACTACCTGCCTCGGAATATTTTGAATTTGATGTAGTAGGTGCAGTAGCGGTTGACCAGCAAATTCCCCTGCTGGAAACCGGATATCCGTTGTCAGCGGTAACTGTCCCTCCACACGTTACAGTAGTGTATGAAATATTGCTCACAGCATTTGTGGTGATACTTGCCAGTGATAAAGCATTGGTGGTAAAGGAAAGCTCGTTTCCATATGCTGTCCCAAGAGCATTCTTTGCATACGCGCGCACATAGTACTTTGTACCCGACGTTAGCTTATCCATCAGGGCATTGAAACTTCCCGTTGCTGTACCCTGAAGATCGGTACTGTCCGCAATGGTGGGCGCAGGACTCAGGGACCAGCAAATACCTCTTTCGAGCAATGGAAGGCCGCCATCGTCACTTATATTTCCGCCACTCATTGCTGAAGTAAGGGATATATTATAAACCTGATGGGTTGTCAGTGTCGGTGTTGTCTGTGGCAAAGTGGTAAAAGATGTTTCAGAACCATACGAGGTGCCGATGGCATTGGAAGCAAAGGAGCGAACAAAGTAAGTGGTGTTGGGATTCAGTCCTGTAACTGCAGCACTATAGGTTCCCGTGCCGGTCCCACTGGCATAGCAAGTATTGTTCAGCGTAGGATTTACTGACGTTGACAGGCAAATCCCGCGGCTCATTACAAATTCTCCTCCATTTGCCGTAACGTTTGCATCGACCCGGGCAGTCGTGTACGCAATATCTGAAACACTGTCCGTGACTACTGTTGCCAGCATGGAGCCCGGGGCACCTCTTCCGATATACCCTTCATTGATCGGTGGATCCTGTTGGTATGTAACGTACAAAGAATCATTATGGATCTGAACACTCGTAACATAATTGGGCAACTTCACAAATCCGCCATTGCTTAAATAAATGGTGTCCCTGCTTATACTTAATACCTGTAATTCGTTTACGGCAGAACTGTCAACCATCGTACCCGGCTTATTGTTCCAGTTTTCAATATCATCATTTGTGATGGTACCGGCAGGAGAATCCCCAAAAACCGGATCGGTTTCGGTATATCCCGTGATAAATCCGGAATTATTCGTCAGGTCACTGGTTTGTGCAGGTATAAAAGGTTTGTTGATCAGCATGCCGTAATCAACGCTACCGGTTTTCTCCGCATAAATCGCATACGGCACTGAAAGTATCTGGCTGGTTCCGGTAATGGTATAATCCACCCCACCCTCCGGGTCAGTCTCCGTCTTAATAAAATAAGGCCCGTTTGCCCAGTCAATATCATCAAAACCTGACTGAACGCCAATTTCAAGGGTCACCAGACCATTTGCGTTGGTCACAGGGGTTTGCGTTTCGGAATATACTGCCAAACCATCTGCCGATCCCTGCAAAATACTGATTCGAAGGGCCACTGCCTGATTTGTGATTAAAGAACCGCTGGAATTGCGGATCACAGCCTGATAGCTTATTTTACCGGGAGCTTGAGCCGATAAGGATGCAGCCACAAGGACTGCAGCGAACAATGTAAATATTCTTTTCACTAGTATTGATTTTTTATTAGTTTAAATGTCTTTATTTCTTTCTGACTCTCGTAAATATTCAAATAATAGGAAGCAGGAAGGAGATACCCCATTTCAATAACGGTTTCTGTGCAGGTAATTCTTTTGTCCTGAATAAGTCTTCCGTTTGAATCATAAAGCCGGAAGCCAAGATCATCTGATTCGTAACCGGCAACATTCAACTTTACGAAATCGGACGAAGGAATGGGGTAAACCTTGCATTCAATAGTAATCCCCGTGGCTTCTTCCAAGCCTGTCAGGATAAATATTTCATAGGGCTGCTGGCAACCCTGTGTGAGAATTCCGGACGAACCAGTGTTTGTGGTATATACGATCTGGCCAATGGTATAACTCACTGTACCTCCAGTACCAGCAGCATTTCCGCCTGAAGCAGTGATGGTCTGCTGTGCCATTATGGTTTCGTATCCAATCATGCCGAATACAATCAGCATCTTAGCCAAGTGTTTCATTTATTCAATTTTAAGTTGACGATGGAGAACTATTCCTCTCGCGTACTCTTCACACACCTCATCCGAAATCAATCTGAAGGGGTATTTTCTGGATAATAATACGGAGGGCCTTCAAAATAGTTAGGATCAATTGACAAATAATTAATTTTTTTTGCAGGGCAAATTGTGCCATGCGGCTTTTTCTTTCCCTTTCTGATTAACGGTTATACCTTCAATCGGCAGGGAACAAACTGTGTGAGCCATGCCTTTTCATGGTCTACCCTGCATAAAATTTCACTACCTTTGGTTAAAATGTGTATCCGGCAATTCTTTATCTCAGTTTTCGGAATGTTTTGCCCGACTCTTTTTCGAAATGAAAAAAACATCACACCATGAGTGAAAAAAGTGATTTAAAACTGGCGGTTCTTATTGACGCCGATAATATCCCGTATTCAAACGTGAAAGGGATGCTCGATGAGATTGCGAAACTTGGTGTACCCACCATCAAGAGAATATACGGCGACTGGACAAAACCAACCGTTTCAGGCTGGAAACCCGCTTTACTGGAGCATGCCATTACGCCAATTCAACAGTACAGTTATACGACCGGGAAAAATGCAACGGATTCTGCCATGATTATTGATGCGATGGATATCCTGCACAGCGAGAAAGTGGATGGATTTTGTCTTGTTTCGAGTGACAGCGATTTTACCAGGCTGGCAACCCGGCTGAGGGAATCCGGAATGCTGGTAATCGGAATTGGTGCAAAAAAAACACCCAATCCCTTTATTGTTTCCTGCGATAAGTTCATTTATATTGAAATAATCGGCGCTGCTGAAATCAAACAAGAAGAATTAAAACCGGCTGCTTTGGGCAGGAACGCTGCGAAATCTACGACCCCGGCATTAAAAGTAGATTCAATGGACAGGGGATTTATTACCCTGTTGAAAACCTCGGTCAATGATCTGGCGGATGACAACGGTTGGGCTTTTCTCGCAGAGGTCGGCGGATTAATTATTAAAAAGAAACCCGACTTTGATCCCCGCAATTACGGTTTTCCCAAACTTACGGCTTTAATAAAATCATTGAACCGCTATTTCGAAATCGATGAAAGAAAGGTCGAAAATACGCATATAAAGCACATCTATATAAAAAATAAACAATAACTGCCCTGTGGAATAATTAATGGATGGAGGAATAATAAATGAAAAACCAGAGCTTTTTTTCCGTTTTGATATTTTTTGTCATTGTTGCCATTGGCGCAGCATGGACGTACTTACTTTCCATAGGTCCGGCAGGTGTTGGACTTATTTGGCCTGTGGCCTGCACTTTGTTTGTTGCGATCGTGGTATCTTCTGCCATAAAGGTTGCCGATCAATGGAATAAGGCGGTTATATTGCGGCTGGGCCGTTTTCAATCCTTAAAGGGGCCGGGACTGTTTTTCATCATTCCCATTATCGATAACATCCCCTACTGGATTGACATCCGTGTAATCGCAACGGCATTTACCGCAGAAAAAACACTTACAAAAGATACCGTCCCGGTTAATGTGGATGCGGTATTGTTCTGGAAAGTGATCGATGCCAAAAAGGCGGCCCTTGATGTGGCCGATTACAGAAATGCTATAAACTGGGCCTCCCAAACGGCACTGCGTGATGTTATCGGCAAGACCATGCTTTCGGAAATGCTGGAAGGCAGAGACAGGATCAGTGAACAATTGCAGAAAATCATTGATGAGCGCACCGAACCCTGGGGCATTAACGTTATTTCCGTGGAAGTCAAAGATGTGCTGATACCTTCGGCCCTTGAAGATGCGATGTCGATGCAGGCCCAGGCCGAAAGGGAACGACAGGCAAGGGTGATCCTGGGGGATTCCGAGAAACAGGTGGCAGAAAAATTTAGTGATGCTGCCCGGAGCTATGCCGACAATCCCACAGCCCTCCATCTGAGGGCAATGAATATGCTTTATGAAGGTTTGAAATCAAATTCAACGATCGTAATCGTCCCCAGCACGGCCATTGAAAGTATGCAACTGGGTGGTCTTGCCGGAATGACTGCACTAACCCTGGGACTGGAGAAGGAACGAAACAAAAAAGCAAAAGATGGCGAACCGGGTAAACCGGAATAAGTTGAATTTGCCAGTCAGGAAAAAACAGCACAGGTCAGAATTAATTTTACCTGTGCTGATTATAGAGTATCCTGATCTTATTTGTTACCGCTTAATAATTTTTTGATTCAGCAGACTACCATTTACAGTAGTGATTCGGACATTATAAATACCCGAACGCAATGCAGCAATGTTGATATATGCGGAAGGCCTGACTGCATGAAGGACAATCTGACCCTGTAAATTAATTATGTCAACAGATGCTATGCCGGTATTATCGGCAAACCGGATCTGGTCTGTAACAATTGTAGGATAAATACCGGCATTGCTTTCTGAAACCTCAGCAAGACCATTTACGCTCGTGACCAATACCAACCTGAGCAGGGTATCAGCCTGGTTCCAGGTGAAATCTTCAATTATGCCGCCGATGTTTTCACGGGTGGCATCTCCGTCATTATCACAAGCCACCGCATTAAAACCAATTGTATCGCCCTCTCCGATCATATCTTTACCGGCAGCAGCCGCGCTTGCAGCCAGATCGAATGAGGCTTCGATTACATACCCGTCACCCAGGTCGGTTTTGATCGCGGTCACAAAGTTATCCACGGTGAACCCCCCCTCAGACCATCCGTTTTTGGTGGATGCCGTTGGATCTTCACTGGTTGCATTGGCATAGGACAACCGGACCTGGATCATCTCTGTCATATCATCAAGAAAAGAATTGCCCGGGGACCAGTAGATTTCCCAATTGTCAACCTCCCAGTCCACCAGTGCTGCGTCAGAACAAGCCGTCTGATCCATAAGAATATCGTCGGTAATTGTCCCTAAAAAGTAAACAGAGCTTTCATCCCACAATAATTTGAAGTTTGCTGAAAAATCATCAGCGGCAGGAACGGGATTGTCCTCTCCCCACTTATCAATCGTATATGACGGAGCTGCATCCCATACCACTTCGACTTCTCCGTCAATCGTTATGGCAGAAGAAGCTTTCGGAATTTCTATTATCCTATTTTGTGCAAATGAAATTGCACTGCACAGGCATAAGCCTGCAATGCCAATGAACAGGTTTTTTTTCATGGAAATCAGTTTTAGTTTAACAATTTCAGTATAGGTACAAAAATAATCTTTTTGTGTTTCATTATTCATTGTTAAAACAAAGTTCAAGTTTTACAATTTTCCAAATATCAACGACCGGCTTTTCAGTCAGTGCCAACACGATATAACCCGGGTAATGAATTTAGTCAGAACGATTCTGCTATTAATTGCTGGTTTTGTATTATTAAACCTCGAAACTTACCGCTACCTTTAGGATTGAATTCGACGCATTAAAAAAACCCATCCGTATGAAAAGAGTCCATGCGAAAATAAGGATCGCCTTGTTCATAATTGTTCTTCCCTCCCTTTCGTGGTCAAATGAGGTAGTCGGGAACAGGAACAGTTTCTCAAGCCCGGATGATCCTTCAGACCGGACGCAATTGCAGGAACAAAGTACGATAAGCGGAACAGTGACGGACGAAAATAATTCCGGAATGCCGGGTGTAAATGTAATTGAAAAAGGAACCAGCAATGGAGTGACAACGGATGCCAGCGGGCAATACCGCATAAA
>JAGDMB010000333.1 GCA_017860375.1 Bacteroidota bacterium
CCAGGTTTTCCCCCCGTCGGTGCTCTTGTATAGCCCGCTGCCTTTCCCGCCTGATGTAAAAGAATAAGGTGTGCGCCTGAATTCCCACATGGCAGCATAGAGAATTTCCGGGTCCAGGGGATCCATGGCCAGATCACAACACCCGGTGTTTTCATCCACAAAAAGTATCCGGTTCCAGCTCTTGCCACCGTCATGGGTCATGTATACACCCCGTTCGGGATTGGCATTCCATAAATGGCCCATGGCCGCCACGTAAACAAGATTGGCATCCCGCGGATTCACCACAATTTTTGCAATTCTTTCCGTTTTATCCAGCCCCATCTTTTGCCAGGTTTCCCCTGCATCGGTGGTTTTGTAGATGCCATCGCCCACGGAGACGCTATTTCTTACCCATACCTCCCCGGTCCCAACCCATACCGTGTCGGGGTGAACCTGATCGATGCAAATGGTTCCGATGGACTGACAGTATTTGTCAAATATGGGTTTAAAGGTTGTACCAAAATTCTTGCTTTTCCATAATCCACCGCTGGCCGCGCCTACATATACAACACCAGGATCGGAGTTAACGGCATCAAGCGCCGATATCCTTCCGCTCATCACGGCGGGACCTATCTGTCGTGCTTCAATCGCTCCAAATACATTGGCGTCCATTTTAGAGGATTGAGCTGCCGTATTCCAGATCGGGACGAAGATCAGGAACAACCCGGCCAGGAATTTGATCCGCTTCCTTTCCATGTGAACGAGTTATTTGGATGCCGGAGATGGCTTTGTAAACAGGGAGTCACTCATCTCTTGGTCAAACAGCAGGCTGTCTACCACAATATTGGAAATGGTTTGCCCCTTCATCCTCGATTCTATGGTGTAGGGCATCATAATTCCGTCCACGTTTTTGTAGTTGCTCATATAGTTTTCCGTTTCGACTTCCGCACCCTGAATTTTGTGATTGGTAGTGTTTTTGAGAATAACAAACGCATCCGCATCGAGATAAAAATATTGAATATCACCCTCTTTGGTAGTAACTTTCAGTTTGTATGCATCCGTACCTTCCATGGGTTCCATCCCGACCAGCTCCACCTGATGCCCCTTCTCCTTCCAGTTAACCAGCACTCCGTCAATATCTGCCTGTTCTTTAAGTGATTTCAGCGTTTCCGGGTCAACATCCTGCGGATCGTTGGAGCCAGTCCAGGGAGCCACCATCCATCCGTTCACTCCATCAAAGCCCTGCATGAATTTCGTTCCCTGAATATCGGCCACGATTAAAATCTTCCCGGGACGTTTTTCCTTTAGTACAAAGGGAAGTTCCATACCCTGCATAGACTGTTTTCCTGTCATGGTAATGGTATTCACTTTTGCAAGCTTATCCTGCCCCGTGGCTTTAAAATGATTGGCAAGTATTTCATCAAGCGTAAGGGTCTGTCCGTTTACAAGCATGGCTGAAGCCACAAGAAGAACAGAAAGAATCATTTGTTTTTTCATAGGTAGTAATTTAGTGTTTGTAAAAAATAATGGATACGTCAACCGAATTAAACTTTATGAATCCGTTGTGGCCTCTAAATTAAGAAAATTAAAAAGACCAGGCCCATTGAATCCTCAATTTTTCGGCCGCATTCTTCGAATGCATGGATTTTTGCCCTCTAATCTGCTGACCTAACCTTACATTATTGTTTAATTACCTTACAGACCGATCCATTGATATTGATTACATAAACTCCCGGAGGCATGCCCTTCATGTCCAATGCATTGTTTTTTGAATACCCATTAAAATAACTTTTCCCAAGAATATCCATCAACTGCACTTTAAAAGGA
Source organism: Bacteroidota bacterium (assembly GCA_017860375.1). Lineage (GTDB taxonomy): Bacteria > Bacteroidota > Bacteroidia > Bacteroidales > UBA10428 > UBA5072. The sequence continues at coordinate 1,807 of JAGDMB010000333.1, forward strand.
CCGGGTTCAGCACTCTTTAAATAGACAAAATCATGGCAGGGATTCGGGAAGATCCGGAGGGACCTGTCCATCATTTCCTTTTCAGCTGTAACTTCATTTACAACGAGCATCCGAGAAACATCCTCTGCCGCTTCATAGCTGGCATCCCCTGGTTGGGAAGCGGTGATAGTACATGTACCGGGAGCAACCATATGCACTTTCCCATTAACAATGGGGGCTACTGCCAGATCACTGCTGGAATAGGTAACCGGTAATCCTGAACTGGCATAAGCCTGAGGGTCATAATCCGGATTTCCTGGCACCTGATTGGGGATTTCATCAAAATATATTTGTTGCGGTATTTTCGCAGTAGTTTTTACAACGAATGGATGAGAAACATCTTCTGCCGCTTCGTAACTGGCATCTCCCGGTTGAGAGGCCGTGATAGTGCATGTACCAGGTGCAACAATATGCACTTTCCCGTCAACAATGGCAGCTATACCTGGATCACTGCTGGAATAGGTTACGGGCAATCCTGAGCTTGCATAAGCATTCAGGCCATAATCCGGATTTCCCGTTTTTTGTTCCGGTATTGCAGCAAAATATATTCTTTGCGGCACCTTGTTAAGGTAATCCAAAACCACCACAGTATAGGCTTCCAGGTATTTTACGTTGATCTCTGCCGTATCGCCGGCCCACGAGAAGGTAAGTTTCTGATAATCGTTGAAATCAGGTGAAGCGGCCCAAACAGAAGTGGGCTTCTCCCCCGAAAAAACACGGATGTTGAAATTCTCCCTGTTTACCAGATTCCTTTTTCCGTCCAGCTTTTTGTTGATTAAATGCACAATTCTTTTAAGGGTATTCCGCTGTTCATCATATTGATCCAGTAAGGTCTGTACCATGCTACCCTGTCCCTTCAGGTTAACCTGCTTATCAGAGATCCATTCCGAACCAATATACAGGTCACGGTTGGAACTATACCAGTGTATCAATGATTGCATGGTATCCAAAACAGCTTTAACAGGTTTATAATTATTCCCGCCGCCTGAAAATGGCCATGCAAATACCGCTCCCGATGCAAACACTTCGGGGGCATAAACCCTGAGCCAAAGAATCTGATCGGCAACCGGAATTTCACTGTAAAAAGGCATTCCGAAGCCCCAGTCATGGAAAACGATCAGAGGGATATCACGATGCAGGTTGATCATGGAATAGTCTTTAATCTCTCTCCATTTACCGGTATAACTTGGCGCAATATTCAGCCTTCCGCCCGAAACACTCCAGTTACTCCATACACCGGTTGTCTGGTAATCCACATATTTGCTGGATCCATTCGTGGTTACGGATACATCCAATCCTTTTTTTGCGGCATATTCTTTTATCGATTCGTACAGATAACGGCAGGATTCCTTGTTCCTGATATCAGCGTATGTGCCAGCATAATCCCAGGGATACCCGAATTCTTTCCCCAGCGGAAACTGGTACTGAAACGGTTTGCTTTCATACCCGTTGCGAACCAGGAATTTCCTGTAATCAAATGTGCGGATGGTTCCGTCGGTGCAATCATTGCTAAAGTTGATATCAAAAATCGATTGCCATCTTGAGTCACTTACCGTCCATCCATCGTGATCCACATATTTTCCGATCAGGTAATTGTTAAATCCGAACATGCAGGAATCGCTAAAGCCAAAAGATGGTCCGTCCGCTATTCCATCAAGGTGAAGGGTATTTGCGCCTGCGTTTATCTGATCGAAGATCCAGTCAAGCAGAAAATTAAGGTATTCTTTTTTCTGGAGATCGCCGTTAAAATAATCAAATGACGGATCACTTGCGAAAGGCATGGGTTCATTCAG
>JAGDMB010000334.1 GCA_017860375.1 Bacteroidota bacterium
AAGATAAAGGTTGGAATTGAAGGGTATAAAATAATTGCTGAGCTGGCCCTGGCCCTGGTGTTATTTACCGATGCAGCAAATGTTAATATAAAAGGTCTGATCAAACATGTTTCGGTTCCATCGAGGTTGTTATTTATAGGGCTCCCCATCACTATTATTTTTGGAGTGCTCTGTGGATTCTTACTGTTCAAAGGATTTTCCTGGATTGAATTGGGAATTCTGGCGACTTTGCTTGCACCTACGGATGCAGCGCTGGGAAAAGCCGTTGTGACAAACCAATCGGTTCCCGCCAAAATCAGGGAATCATTAAATGTAGAGAGTGGTTTGAATGATGGGATCTGTGTCCCTGTTTTATTCTTCTTTATTGCATTATTTAACGCGCAAACCGGGGAGGTACAATGGTTGTCTACCGGCCTGATCCTTTTTGCAGAAGAGATCGGGATCGGACTAATTGCGGGACTTGTAACAACATTTGTAGTAGACAGGATGGTGCATTATTCTGAAAATCATGGCGGGATACCGAAATCCTGGATGACAGTGGTGATAATCGCCCTTGCTTTTTGCTGTTTTACCTTTGCTCAAATCGCAGGCGGAAGCGGATTTATTGCATGTTTCACCGGTGGTTTGCTGTACAGTTTTATAAACCGTAACTATAAGCATGACCTTCTGGAGGAAGCGGAAGGGGCAGGTGACACATTAAGCATGCTGACCTGGATTATTTTTGGTTCGGTTGTGGTTACAACCCATCTTCGGTTTTTTACCTGGGATGTCATTTTATATGCACTGCTGAGCCTGACTGTTATCAGGATTATCCCTGTTCTTATCTCGCTGATCCATACCGGGATCCCCCGGAAAGAAAAATTATTTATGGGTTGGTTCGGACCACGCGGCCTGGCCAGCATCGTCTTTGCCATAATTGTTTTTGATGTCGCATTGCCGCATAAGGAAACGATCATCCTCACGGCAGTTTGCACGATATTGCTCAGTGTTATTTTGCACGGATTTACCGCTAATCCGTTAATTAAAAGGCTGTATAAGAAAATGCCGGCAGAACCGGCAAACTGAATAAATTCTTCCTCTGAAAAAGTGCAGCATCAAATTTGATTTTGCCCTGTATGGCCCGTGAATAGATTAAGTTTACTTCCGATGTCCAACAATTATTTTCAGTTTAAACAGTTCACCGTCTTTCATGATAGATGCTCCATGAAGGTCAACACCGACGGAGTTCTGCTAGGAGCATGGGCCGACGCGGACAACATCAGCCGCGCCCTGGATGTGGGCACCGGTTCGGGATTCATTGCCCTGATGATTGCCCAGCGAACGAAAGCGGTGATCGACGCCGTGGAGATAGATCCCCCGGCAGCCCTCCAGGCATGTGAAAATGCCTGAAACTCGCCGTGGAAGGACCGCATACATGTTCATGCCGGTTCATTCCAGAATTTCGCTTCCAATTCCGGTATGAAGTATGACCTCATCGTCTCCAATCCGCCCTTTTTCAGGAATTCACTCAGACCCGGGGATACGCGCAGATCCAACGCACGGCATGACCTCAGCCTTACCCTTGAGGAACTGCTGAAAGGTACCGTATCATTGCTTGACCCCCAGGGTAGGCTTTGCCTGATTCTACCCTATCAGGAGAAGGATGGCTTTGCGGAACTGGCTTCCATTTACCGGTTGCATTGTAAACGGATCACAGAAGTCAGGACAACTCCCGGTACCGTTTTCTCGCGTGTCCTTATGTCTTTTGGACCGGTCCCGTCAGGCACGCCTGACAGAACAGAACTTACCCTCCACGAAGCAGATGGTTCGTATTCCGATGACTATCGTGAGCTCACGAAGGATTTTTATCTTTTTTAAATAAACGAATAGGGACAGCTGTCCGGACTTACCGGAAGGTTCTCAATCCCTGACAGGAAATGCTGTAGGTTTTTCAATCCCTGTCATCGCCTCTCTTTTGTCGGTCTGCAAATAACTGTATTGCTTCACGGTGCCGGAAGGCCAGATCCATCTTCAGTGCTACGGCGACGGGAAACCATTCCATATCGGTGACTTCGGCCGGCTCAGCCTTTGCCTCACCGGATGCTTCACCCTGAAATAGCAGCACCACATTGTGGGTATTCCTTTCGGGAAATATCTCATCGAGGTAAGACAAAAACCGGGGCACAAAATCCAGGTTTGTTTCTTCCTTAACCTCACGTACGACTGCAGTTACAGCGTCTTCATCCTGTTCGATATGTCCGCCCGGTATGCACCAGTACCCTTTAAAAGGTTCCACGTTTCGTTTCGTAAGCAACAGGCGCAGTTCGTTCCCAAAATGCCGGGTCAACACGGCTCCTACGGTAACTTTTGGCATAGTGTTTGTCTTTAGAGGTTTTTTGTTGTACCTTTGATCAAAGGTACGCCCAAATTTAAATAATACACATCGCGCAACTTATTTAATGGATAATTCATCCTTTAAGACAGATGAATTAAAATCAGGTTCTATGAAAAAATTGCTTTACTTCGTTGTATTATTTGCCGGGATAGTAAATAATGCACAGCCTCAGACGACAGGGGGTTATGTCAGGGATTCCATGCCCGGCTGCCAGGCTGATTTCGGATATTATTACAACGACAGCATCCGGACATTCGCCGAAGCCTATCCCTATCAGTTTAACGACTATTCCAGGGGGGATGTCGTGAGTTGGTTGTGGGATTTCGGGGACGGCACAACAAGTGCGGAAAAGGATCCCCTTCATTTTTACCAGCATAACGGAGATACCGTTAAGGTATGCCTTACCATTACCACGAGTGATAACTGCATCAGTACCTGGTGCAAAACCTTCGTGGTCAGTACCCCATGGACTCCACCGGATTGTTATGCCTCTTTTTATATGTACCAGGATTCTTTCGTCAACGGCATCTGTTACCGGGTCCAGGGCTACAGCAACATTGAAGCGGGTTCCTGGCACTGGGACTTTGGTGACGGAACCGTTTCTGAGGAATACAATCCGCTTCATCAGTTTCCCGCCGATGGATCCTACAATGTATGCCTTACGGTTGTGCAGGCTGATGGGAAGTCGTGCAGCTATTGCCAGCAGGTATATTCCGGAAGGGATACCATTCCCACGGACTGCAGGAATTCTTACGAGGTTGAAACACTGGAGAGCTATCCTCCCCAGTATCATTTTATTCCACGCACTTCTGATTCAGTAGAATGGTATTACTGGGATTTTGGAGACGGACAGGGAACCTATGAAAGATCCCCCATTCACACCTATAAATACAGCGGGTATTATACCGTTTGCCTGGTTACCAAGACCCCTATGGGCTGCAAATCGGAATCCTGCATCTCGGAATATTATACCGGTGAATCAAAGCAATGTAGGGCATACTGGGAAAAATATCCGGCTCCTGAAAAAGGGACCAAAGCCGATTCACTGCCCAACCTGTGTTCCACCTGCTATGTTTTCCATGATTATTCAGCCGGTGCACCGGTAAGCTGGCACTGGACCTTTGGCGACGGAACGGAATCCTTTGAACAGAATCCAATGCATACTTTCCCCGGTCCGGAAATATATACCGTATGCCTTGAAATACTCACGGCAGACAGTTGTTCCAGCACTTTCTGCGACAGTGTATACGTTGGGAT
>JAGDMB010000335.1 GCA_017860375.1 Bacteroidota bacterium
ATCATAGCTGTCCTTGCTCTGGCTTTTGTAATATGTGTTATGCTGATTGCAGGCTCCCAGAAAATCGCCATAGGCTGATCCGATGTGCAATTGGCAAACCTTGCCGTGGCTGTCAAGAATTCCGTGAATAGAAATGCGCGGGGGTAAAAGGTTTTCAATTTCAAGCAGGTCTTCCGCTATCGGGTTCCCCTCAAGGATACTGCTCTGACAGCCCGGTTCAAGACTTTTTTCTTTCATGTTCAGAAAAAGACTGTGGTTGTGATAGATAGATTCCCTTCCGGCCAGGCCGGGGAAGAGCAGTTTGCGGCCGCCACCGAAACCGGCAAAATAATGGTGTGAAATCGCTCCGAATGTTATCAGCAGGGTGGATTGCAGGACGTCCCTGCGAAGGGTAATGGGGGTACCGCGCCGGGTCGTTCCCAATGTGGTTAATCCTGCTTCATCGGAACAATCATGATGGATAAAAGTGTACTTGTAATAAATCTTTCCATATGCGTTTACGCTCTCTTCGTCTGTCTGCCTGGGATGGGTTCCGTAGGCAATATAAAATACAATGTTTTCTTTCCCGACACCTGACTGCTCAAGTACTTTAACGATCCATGGAAGGTAGGTGTTATAGCCGCAAAGCCTGGTTTTATCCGAAACCACGATGCCCACGTTGCTGAAATCCCTCTCCGATGCCGAAAGACGAAAAAGAAAATTGGTGCAAAAGGACTCTCTGTTGATCGTGTATTCGGGTTCGCGGATCTGAAGAAAAGACGCATGGCCGGGAACTTCAAAAGTCATTATCCGGTTGCCGTACCGTAAACTGGACTTCATAACCTGTGTTTTGAACAAATTTAGTTATTCCTTTTATGGAACAGTCAGGACCTTGCCAATAATTATCAAACCGTACCGTATAAGTTTTGATTTTTCATTTTCCATCAAATCATTTTCCCCTTTTTCTTTGCCTTTTATTGCAGCTGAACTAATTTTAGTGTTTTATAAAAACCGTTGACTGAATCCGGAAATATTGCCGATACTCCTTTGATGAACCAGTATACCAGCATCAAAGCAAAACACCCCGACGCCATTCTGCTGTTCCGGGTTGGTGATTTTTATGAAACGTTTGGCGAGGATGCCGTCAAAGCCTCTGAAATACTCGGCATTACACTTACCAAACGCGCCAATGGCGCGGCAGCCTTCGTCGACCTTGCGGGATTTCCCTACCATGCCATTGACACTTACCTTCCGCGATTGGTAAGGGCAGGTCAGCGTGTAGCCATTTGCGATCAGCTGGAGGATCCAAAACTGGCAAAAAAACTTGTCAGGCGGGGTATTACCGAAATGGTCACACCTGGCGTTAGCCTGAATGACACTGTACTTGAGCACCGCGAAAACAACTTTCTGGCCTGCGTACATATCGACAAAAGCGCAGCCGGGGTAGCTTTCCTGGACATTTCAACCGGTGAATTTCTTACGGCGGAAGGCACTTTTGAATATGTCGACAAACTGCTGAACAATTTTGTTCCCAAGGAAGTCCTTTTTGAAAGGGGCAAACAAAAGCTCTTTCACGAACTTTTCGGACACAAGTTTTTTACCTATAAACTGGATGACTGGGTCTTTACCGAAGATTCGGCCCAGGATAAGCTCACCCGGCATTTTGAAACACGGTCACTCAAAGGGTTCGGTATTTCGGGCATGAAACTTGGCATCGTGGCGGCCGGAGCCATCCTGCAATACCTTGATATCACCCAGCATCTCCAGGTAAAACACATCACATCCCTGGCCAGAATTGAGGAAGACCATCATGTATGGCTCGACAAATTCACCATTCGCAACCTCGAGTTGTTTCAGCCCATGCAGGAAGGAGGCAAGGCTTTTATCGACATCATCGATAAAACATTGTCTCCCATGGGATCGCGGCTGCTGAAACGATGGGTCGCCCTCCCCCTCAAAGACATTAATCCCATTAATGAAAGGCTTGACGGGGTTGAATATTTTATCCGGAATCCTGAACCAAGGGCCGAAATTGAAGAACAAATAAAAAAAATCGGAGACCTTGAACGGATCATCTCCAAAGTTGCCGTTGGCAGGATCTCCCCGCGTGAAGTGGTGCACGTTAAAAATGCATTGTCTGCCATAAATCCCATCCGGGAGCTATGCGCTTCATCAGAGGAACCGGTTCTGAAACGCATAGCCGAACAGCTTAATCCCTGCCCCATCATCCGCGACCGGATCGAAAACCAGCTCATGCCCGATCCTCCGGTTCAGATTAACCGTGGTGCGGTAATCGCGACCGGAGTGTCGGCTGAACTTGATGAATTGCGCAATCTGCTGCATCACGGGAAGGATTATCTTTTACAGCTTCAGCAAAGGGAGATAGCACGAACCGGCATATCCTCCCTCAAGGTCAGTTTTAATAATGTTTTCGGTTACTATATCGAAGTCAGGAATACCCACAAAGACAAGGTGCCTCCGGAATGGATACGGAAACAAACACTGGTCAGTGCGGAACGCTATATTACCGAAGAGCTGAAAGAATATGAATCGAAAATTCTGGGAGCGGAAGAGAAGATCCTCGAACTTGAGAGCCGCCTGTTCAATGAACTGATTCTGGCTTTATCGGAATACATAATCCCCATTCAGCTGAATGCATCGCTGATAGCGCGTCTTGATTGCCTGCTTTCTTTTGCCGCATGTGCCCTGGAAAATAATTACAGCCGTCCGGTACTGAATGATTCGGAGATCATCGAGATCAGCCAGTGCCGGCATCCGGTCATTGAGAAGCAGCTTCCTGCAGGAGAAAGCTATATTGCCAACGATCTTTACCTCGACAATAAAACACAGCAGATCATCATCCTTACAGGGCCCAACATGTCGGGCAAATCAGCCCTGCTTCGCCAGACCGCCCTGAATGTGCTGATGGCCCAGATTGGCAGTTATGTGCCGGCCCGCGCGGCTTCCATCGGATGCGTGGATAAAATATTCACCCGCGTGGGGGCTTCCGATAACATTTCCATGGGAGAATCAACTTTTATGGTTGAAATGAACGAAACCGCAAGCATACTGAACAACCTTTCCTCACGAAGCCTGATCCTGCTCGATGAAATCGGCCGGGGTACCAGCACGTACGACGGCATCAGCATTGCCTGGGCCATGGTGGAATTCATCCACGAGCATCCGAAAGCAAAGGCCAAAACCATGTTCGCCACGCATTACCACGAACTGAATGAGATGGAAAATGACTTCGAAAGAGTGAAAAACTACAACGTTTCGGTGAAGGAACTCGATGACCGGGTTATTTTTCTCCGGAAGCTGGTAAGAGGGGGAAGTGAGCACAGTTTCGGTATCCACGTGGCACGCATGGCAGGTATGCCAAAGAGTCTGGTGATCAGGGCCGGCGAGGTGCTTGAAGAACTCGAAAAATCGCACCTGAAGCACCAGCTTACAAAACCCGTTGCTGACCTGGCTTCAACAAGGGAAGGTTTCCAGATGAGTTTCTTCCAGCTCGACGACCCGGTGCTGAAACAGATCCGCGATGAGATTGCCCGGGCTGATATCAATAACCTCACGCCCATGGAAGCGTTGAATAAGCTGTATGAAATCAAAAAGATGATCGGACTGAAATAATAATTGTTGATTTGATGAT
>JAGDMB010000336.1 GCA_017860375.1 Bacteroidota bacterium
GCCAGGCGGCTGGCGGATGAGCTGATGAAGCCGGTTCCGCCGATGAATAATACTCTCATTGGTTCTGTTTTGAATTCAAATTTCGCAATTTGGGTTTAAATAAGAAAATGGTTATTTTCGAATCCGAAAGTCATTGTGTTTTTTCCGGAAAATATGGAGAACAAAACAGCAGTTATAATTGGTGCAGGGATCGGAGGGATTGCCACATCGGTATTTTTGGCACGCGCCGGATACAGCGTGAAGGTGTACGAAAAGAACCCCTTTCCGGGAGGACGCTGCAGCCAGATGATCCGTGACGGCCATCGTTTTGATATGGGAGCGACCATTTACCTGATGCCTTCGGTATACAAATCGGTATTTGAAGCCATGGGACTTAAGGTGGAAGATTGTTTCGAGGCCCTTCCGCTGAAAACGATCTATACCGTTTATTTTGGAGACGGAACCGCAATTCCCTTTTCCACGCATGCTGACATTATGCAGCCGCAGCTGGAAAAAACAGAACCTGGCAGTTATAAAAAGGCGCAGCAATATGTTGCCACCGGTTATGGATTATTTAAAATGGCTATGGATAAGCTCCTTGGCCGCAATTTTGAACGACTGTTTGATTTTGTTACTCCCGGCAATGCTCTCCTTCTTTTGAAGCTGAAGACGTATATGAGGCATGTCGATTATGTCCGGAAATTTTTCCGCCATCCCCATCTCCGGAAAGCCTTCACGTTTCAGAACATTTACGTGGGACAGGATCCTTACAGGGCACCTGCCCTTTTCACCATGTTACCGGCTGCCGAACTGACCGAAGGATCATTATGTCCGGCCGGAGGCATGTACAGGATCACGGAAACCCTGATCTCTGCAGCTGAAAAACTGGGCGTGCAGTTCTTTTACGGAAAACCGGTTGTGCGGATCATCGTGAACGGAAATAAGGCAGAAGGGATCGTGCTGCATGACGGTGAGTCCATTAAAACGGATATCGTTATCGCCAATGCCGATCTGCCCTACGTATACCGTGAACTGCTACCCGACAAGAAGGTATCGGCAAAGATTGACAAGCTTAAATACTCCTGTTCTGCCGTTGTAATGCACTGGGGACTGGATAAAGCATACCCGCAGCTAGGGCATCACAGCGTTTTCCTGTCCACCAGCTACCGAAAAAACCTGAGGCGTATTTTCAGAGGGAAATCCCTTGCCGACAATCCGAGTTTTTATGTGCATGCCCCTTCACGTACCGATCCTTCAGCAGCCCCTGCAGGAGGGGATACCCTTTCGGTGATCATTCCGTCAGGTCATGTGGATCTGCGCAAACCTCAAAACTGGAGCGGACTGCAGCATAAGGCGCGGATAGCTGTCCTCAACCGTTTAAAAAAACTGGGACTTACCGATATTGAAGAGCATATCAAATTCGAATTCACCTATCTGCCCGGGGACTGGAAAAGCACGTTTAACCTGTCAAGGGGTGCAACCTTTGGCAGCCTGGCTCACAGTATTTTTCAGATGGGATATTTCCGCCCGCAAAACCGGCACCGGCGTTACCGGAACCTTTACTTTGCCGGAGGAAGCACACACCCCGGCAACGGCATTCCGCTGGTGCTGCTTTCTGCCCAACTGACCACAGAACGTATCCTGAAAGAAAATCCAAACAGACAGCAATAGATTATAAATTCTGTTAATTTTATCCGGAAATATTGTTAACCAATTTAACGCACACTCTTTCATGGGCCGGCAGCACGAAGAATACCTTGAACTGTTCAACCGAATCAACTTTGAGAAGATTAAGGATCATCCCAATATTCTGATTGCAGCCAATTTCTGGAACAATGACAGGTATGAGGCGGCCAGGACGTTTTACCGCTTCATGAGAGCCATCGATGATCTCATTGACAACCACAAATCATCCCATCTTGGTTTTTCCGAGGATGAAAAAAAGCAGTTTACCGGAAACGTGGAGCAGTGGCTCGAGGTGGTCCGGAACACCGCAAAAGAAAATTCTCTTTACCTTGAATTGATGGAAACGATTGCACGATTCCGGATTCCTTTATGGCCCCTTGAAGCTTTTGCCAAATCGATGGTGTATGACATTCACCACGATGGCTTTCGTACGGTACGGCAATTTCTTGAATACGCGAACGGTGCATCGGTTGCTCCGGCCTCTATATTTGTTCATCTCTGCGGAGTCAGGGAGGATAATGGTAAGGTTCTTTCACCGCTTTTTGATGTCAGGGAAGCCGCAATTCCATGTGCTGTCTTTAGCTACCTGGTGCATATCATCCGCGATTTTAGGAAGGACCAGTTAAACAACCTGAACTATTTTGCGGATGATGTCCTGGAAAAGAACGGATTAAGCCGTAAAGACCTGCGCAGGATAGCCGAGAATGGAGATATTCCCGACGGGTTCCGGATGGTTATAAAGGAATATCATACCCTGGCCGAACAATACCGGCAAAAGACCTGCGCCATGATCGAAACCATCTGGCCTCACCTTGGTCCCCGCTACCAGCTAAGCCTGGAAGTCATCTTTACCCTTTACCTGATGGTGTTTGAAAGGATCGATCCCGAAAACGGGAGTTTTTCCACCGATGAACTGAATCCCACCGTCTCCGAAATGCGCAGCCGGGTGCTTGAAACCGTTCAAAACTTCAACGGGCAACCGGGTGTCCGATAAAAATATGATCCGTTGTTTTGATGATCGGAAAATTTGAATAAATTTGCACCCTCTTTGAGGTGCCAAACACAAAGTGGATATAGTTCTTGGATAAAGAATTATCGCGGAAATAGCTCAGTTGGTAGAGCACGACCTTGCCAAGGTCGGGGTCGCGGGTTCGAGTCCCGTTTTCCGCTCTCTTCCCGATATCGTATCGGGATTTTTTTTATACTTTTACAGTTGGTCCGCCCGGATGGTGGAATTGGTAGACACGCAGGACTTAAAATCCTGTGGCCAGTAATGGCTGTGCGGGTTCAATTCCCGCTCCGGGTACAAAGAAAACCCTTGATTTGCTTTAAAATCAAGGATTTTATTTTTTAGGGCATAATTCATTGCCAGATTGTGCTCTTGCGAATAATGTTCCCTTTTCCTACCTTTCGTTTACCAGGCAAACAAACTGCTTTCAATCCTGTAAAGAATCATACCCGAAAACACTATACACAAATTATGCAAAAACAATTGCAATGAAAAAACGAACCATAATTATTACTACCCTTTTATTTTTAATTGATCTTACCAAAGCCCAGACAGTGAGTATTATAGATTTTGGTGCGGTTCCGGATGGATTAACAGTAAACACTGCATGCATACAAATGGCAATAGACTCCGTTTCAACTCACGGTGGGGGTACTGTATATGTGCCATCCGGTGTTTTTATTACCGGAACCTTCGAATTAAAATCTAATATAAATCTATTCCTGGAAACAGGTGCTGAAATTAAAGGAAGCTCGGATATTAATGATTACAAAGTATTTAAGGCAGCTAATTTCGATCGGACACATTATGGTATTATTTATTCGTATCAGGCAAATAATATTTCCATTACAGGTCAGGGTACCATAAACGGTAATGAAGAAGTCTTTTTTGATTGGAATAGTGCAAAAAAAATTGAATGGAGCGGTACGCAAAATACACG
>JAGDMB010000337.1 GCA_017860375.1 Bacteroidota bacterium
ATGCCATCCGTTAAAGGCCAGGGTGTATCGGGACCGTATATGACCTGGTCAACCACAATGCCAAAACGATCGGTAAGCTGAAGGGCTTCACCCGAATTATCAAGGCTTCCGCTGTTCCATTTGTAAATTATCGGGAAATAATCGGGGTCAAGGGGTCGAAGATTCCCTTTCGATATCACAATCGTACTGCCTGCATTTAAAAGCGTACCCTGCGGAAACGTAAAATCAATTCCCCGTGTGACGGCATAACCCGAAAGATCAACGGATTCTGCAGCGGGATTGAAAATACCAATGAATTCATGCTTGTCAGGCTCACTGAATTCATTGTAGAATATTTTTGAGATCATCACCGAAGGTGTGCCGGGGAATTTTTCGTATCGTGAACCCATGGTACCTGGAATTCCGTTATCATCGGCTGAATTAATAGCCGGTGAAGAAGTCCCGAGGTCATAATCAAGCAGGGAAGGATTAATAAACGAGGGATCGCCAAAAAGATTGGTTCCGTTTTCAGGCAGTTTGTCATTGTCGGAAATACTATAATAGAGGGCAAGCGTTGACTTATCATCGGATGAATACGATGCCGTATAACTGTTTGACAAAATGCTGTTCCGGACAACTGTGTTCCCTCCGGTGCTGCCCAGGTTCTTTTCATAGCAGGCAACAGGGGTCGCCACTCCATAAAAGGTACAATGATTTACCGTGGCCCGGCATGAATCTTTCACGCCCAACCCCATATTGCAATTTACAAAGGTACAGTTGGTTACTGTCACGGCGGATTGCTGACCCACGGATATTCCCTTATCGTAAATATTGAAAAAGAAGACACTGTCAATCAGGATATTGCCTGCCTTCTCGCCGATATCAACACCATCGGAATTAAATCCAAGAATATCATAAATCCTGCAATTGCGGATGATACTGCCCTCGTCAACATTATCGTAATCAATTGCATCGGCATCAAAACAAGAGTTACCCCTGAAATCACAATTTTCGACTTTTCCGTATCCATATTTTACATTGATCAGATTACCGGTTACCTCGGAATGCAACGAGCTGTTGGTGAGTGTGATATCTGAGTATCTGCCGGCGATGGGATCAGCGTTTATTTTCTCAAGGACCATATGATCGAGCACCAGGGTAGTTTTAAAGGCCGAGATGGCGGCCACTTCCCAGGAAGGTACCGGACCCGATGACGCATCCTCAATCGTAACATAATTCATGCGGGTAGTACCCGTAGTGTTTGAAAAGCACAGAGCACCCCAGCTTTGTCCCTCACAGGCTGGATTCATTTTGAAAAGGATTCTTTTTCCGGAAGTGCCTGAAGCATTTATATTCCCATTGATCAGCATATTGGATCCGGGGGCCATCCGGATCTCAACACCCGGCTCAATGGTCAGTGTAACGTTTTCCGGTATATACACATCACCCTGAACCACGTATGGGGAACAGCTCTCATGCAATGTGGTGTTCTCTGAAAGGGTATCCGGGATAATGCATTCGCCGGTTGCTTCAAATACGGCGGTCAGCACCAGAGGGCCGTTCAGTGTAGCAGTATAGGTTGAATTAGTGGATAAATAGGAAGAAAGATCGGGAACAACAATGCTTAATTCAAGATCAAAGCTGATGTCACTGCTGGTGGCTTCATACTGGTGTATTTCAACGGCAATCACATTGGTTCCGGCAATAAAGACGGCAGGATCAACCGTGTACTCGAAATACTGCGATTCGTCGTCACTGTTGATGGATGAAGTGGCAGTGGTCTGATAGTTGATGGTACCCTGGGTCATATTGGAACGGATGATTTCTTTACCGTTTACATATACCACCGCGCCGTCATCTCTCAACAGGCCTATAATAGCACGGGCAGACGACAAATCGGAAGAACTCAGCTGGAATGTTTTGCGGAAATAGGTTGTTATGTATTTGTTATCGCTGTTTGCACCATAGCCCACTGTGGTCTGTTCATCTCCGTCTCCATAGCCCAGTTCACCCTGACCGCTTGCCCATGCGTTATCATTGAAGGAGACCGAATACCAGCCTGCTCCCTGGTTCGATCCGTTATCCAGGTATTTCCAGGTTGATTTTTTAGGAACGATTGTTTTGGTGACACCGCCGGCCCATCCTTTAAACGTATATCCCGGTTTGTTTACGGCTTGTATCCCCGCTTTGAGATTTTGGGGATAAAGGCCGGACCAGGACGGGTCCGGAACTTTCAGGCCGTTAAAAATAAAGGAGCCTCCCTTTTCAGGTGTTGCAAACAATATGAGGCTTACTGCTGGCGAAAGTCCGTAAGACTCCAGGTTGGCAAGCACAGCGGCCGGTCGGGCGATGGCAAAGTTTCGAAGTTTGTCCACCTCCTGGTACCAATAATCCACCGAAGGCATCGCGTTCCCGTATGATGATGTAGTTCCGAGCCAACGGGCCACATGCCTGGGTATTTCGGCCTCAATAAGCTGCTGATGATAATCGATGCGCTTCAGCATACGCTGTGCATTGAAGGTTGTATAAAGATGATCCGCGAGCCGCTGTGTAAAATATTTTTTATACTCCGCATTGGCAAAGAGATGACTGAATGGCCATTCGTTTACCGCCAGATAATCGTTGATATTCTCGTCTTCGGCTGAAAAAAATCCCCGGTCGAGATCCATCAGTATCCATTTCCACTTACCCTTTCCTTTCGGTTTCCAGGCCATAATATTATGGTCAATGGAGGTATTGCGGTCGTATATTTCCGTAATGATCATATCGGTGAAATTATCGATATCCATTGCTGCTGCAACCACATCGTAATTCGCCTGAACCGACAGATCGCGGGAATACAATGCCTTAAATTCGTTATAGGCTGTAAGGTCTCCGGCTTCGGCAAATTCTTCGTATTCGACCATGTCAATGGAATCCTTTTGCTGGTTGCGGTTCTGGATGATATAATCCTCATCCACTTTTTCCCTGATATTATGGATGCCCATATATTCACCATTCACATAAAGAATACTGGCACGGAAAGCCATGAAATCAATGTCCATATTATAATCAACGGCATCTTGTATCAGGGCATCCCTGAACATGGTATAACTCCAGTCACTGCCGGAAGCCCTGAGGGCAAAGGTTTCAAAACTGGATCGCTTTTTTTCGAAGCATAAAGGATAGGCCAGGGCCGATGAACCGTATTGCTTCCTGAAATAGACCCCCAGCATTTTTTGCGGAAGTTTCCATGAGTAAAGACCGTTGATCTTGACGCCGGCTTTCTCATTGAAGGCCGCCCGGTCGCTGCCGTTATTTTCAAACAATTCGATATTGACAGGGATCTCCCATTCGGGTTTAAAGTTCTGAACATAAATGCCTTTCAACGGATCCCAGAAATTTCCGGGATTGGTAGCTATGGAAAAAACAGGAAGGTTCCTTGTTTCAAAGTCCTCATTAATAAAATAGGAATGCGTTGCAATGGGCCCGGGTATCCTGTCGGGCATGAAAATCCTGGAACGGACGACAGTGGTTGAATTTATTGTAATTGGGGCTGAATAGGCAGGTGAACCTTCACCCGGGTCGGACCCGTCAAGCGTATACCGGATGGTGCCTCCCATGGTAGTGGATAACGCAACCGACAGCCCTGTCT
>JAGDMB010000338.1 GCA_017860375.1 Bacteroidota bacterium
CGCGCAGCGGAACCTGTTGAACATACCATAAAACCGGCTCGGCAGGTTCGGCAACAAACAGGGAAATTCCTACAAAAGGCAGAAAAAAAACGGCACTGGCAAGCGATGAAAAAAACAATACCGGCAAAACCGCATTGTAGTTCACGCTAACTTTTTTGAAGATCTCATGAAAGCCAAGGAAGAATGCAGAACAGATGCCGAGGAATACCCACACGGTGAATATTTATTGATTTAATGATCGGGTTATGGATGATTCAAATGTTCCACCTTTCCAATCTCCTTCTTTATAGCCTCATTTTTTTCTGCAAGATCCTTGAGCACCTGCTCTTTTTTATCCGGGCAACTCCCAAAATCGATGATGGCTTCAAAATTTACCCCGACAGAAGACAAATACGTAAGAATTCCCGGGTCGGGAGAAGTCCCTTCAAACCGGCTGAATTCAACGCGCGGATAAAGATCGGAGTTGACCGACGCTCCGGTGGAATATTTCCGAAGGGCCTTATCATCGGCCATGTAGCCGGCAAGGATGGTATTGATATCCAAAATACCACTGGAAGTCAGGTCGCCCTGACGGTTCAGGACATTGAAAAAATCCCGGCTCCTGCAATACTCAAGCCGCTGCGGCATCACCGATGCCAGTATCAGGTTCTGTTGGGGTCCGATATTCCAAAGCGAGACCCTGGGAAATATATCGGTACAGGCTTTTATCAGAGACCGGAATTCATCCTCTGAAAGCCAGCCCTGAGGCATCCATTGGCACAGGATTCCGCTGGGGCCGAGTTTCTGCCGGCACAACCGGTAAAATTCCTCTGTATACAATGAATTCCCGATTCGCGGATGAGCAGCATTGCATATGATCATGTCATATAATTCCTTTGAGCGGAGTAAAAGGCTTCGTCCATCCTCAATCGTGATGCTGATATTCTCGTAGGCCAGGATATTATTATTGACATAGGCATACGCATCGGCAGCCACCCGGGTGACTTCAGGGGATATTTCAACAATATCCAGTACCGGTATTCCCATATCGGCTATTGATTTTGCCGTAATACCAATTCCCAATCCGATCAGAAAGACCCTGTCCGCATTCGGTTTAAAAAGAAAGGGTGCATACGCCATCAGCTTATCCCCCTTCATTTCTATGGGATCTGAACTGACAGCCTTTTCCCCGTTGATATATAAAATGATGTCTCCGTTATTGTTCTTATGCACGTCCACAGTGGCTGTACTCCCTTCCTTACGCATCTCCGGTATTTCGCCGCTTTTTGCAAGCATCCTCGACTGATCGGCTTTCTTTTCACTGAGCAGAAAGGCTATTCCGATAAAAAGAACAATCGAGGTCAGGCTGATAATTGCCCGGGTTGAATTTCTGATCCGACGATATCGCAGGAGAATGAAAATACCAATACCGACATTCACAAGAGCAGTACCCAGAAATACTAAATGTGTCCCGACAAGCGGGATAAAGAGGAAGGGAATTATAAAAGAAGCGATCAAGGCACCGGTTATATCGAGAGCGCCAAGCCTTCCAATTTTGCCGCCGAGGGTCTTGATATCTTCTGCATACATGCGTGTTACAAGCGGAAAGACAAGTCCGGTGAGACAGACAGGGATTAAGAGCGACACCAGCATCCCGCCTGCGCTTCTGAATTCATTGCCTGTCCAGGAAAAGCCGGATACCGCAAAGGCGGACAGAAAAGTGGATGTCTGATTGAAAATGACCAGGGATATAAGCGAAAGCAAACCAACCAGAATTTCAATAATCGCCAGCGTAAAAAATGTTCTTTTGATCTTATCTGCAAACCGGCTTGCAATAAAACTGCCTGTGGCAAGGCAAACCACAAAGCAGACAGAAAGCAGGGTATAATAATATACGGTCTTATCCGGGGAAGATTCCAGCATTATTCTTGTCCAGATGAGCTTATAGGTCATCGAAGCAAAGCTCCCTGTCATGAAGATCCGGAGCAGTCTTCTCTTCCATTTACCTGCGGCAATGGTTACAAATTCATCCGGGAAGTATTTGTTTCCCCAAGGAGATGCATGAACATGTCTTCTTCTTTCGTCGTAAAATAATCCCGCAGAGACCAGTGCCATAAGGAGGGCAGCGGAAGCCGCAAGGAACATGGACTGTTGCAACCCGAGAGACCGGATCAGCAAAAAGCCGGTTAGAAATATACCCAGGCCTGTTCCGAACAAATAGAAACTGTAGAATGCCCCAAATTGCCGGCCGATAGAAGACATTTGCATTACTGCAGGTTTGCCCAGTATTGGCAATGATCCTCCCATAAGGGAAGCAGGGATCAGAAAATAGACAAAGGAAAGCGTTGCGCGGATAACCATCATGGAATAGGATCCCAGGCTAAAATGTCCGTTAAGGAAAAGGTAAAAGTCAACCACCTTCTGGAATAAAAAGGGATGAAGAAGGATAAACATCCCTTCAGCCGCCTGCATCAAGGCAAATAAAAACCATTTGTTGATCCTGGTATCGGCTATTTTCCCGAACAGGTAGCTGCCAATCGCCATGCAACCCGTAAATGAGGCGAGCAGGGTGGTGACCGATATCGTATGAACGCCGAAAATGTTAGTGAATTGGCGTATCCATATGATCTGGCAAAGCATGGTGAGCATTCCTGCCAGAAAAATAAAAGCCCGTAAATAATAAGAATTCCTGCTGCTCAAGCAAACCTCCGCGAATGAAAGAAAAGGCTAAAGCTACTAAAAAAAATGATTGGATACACCACTCAACCGACCCTGCCAGAGCCCGCCCTGAACTATTGGTGTCCTTCGGCTCCTGACAGGTCTGTATAAATTCAAGGAACAAACTTCGATACCAACTTAATATAGGTTGCCTGATAATAAATGGCCGGTTCGGTGATGGTCCATGAATTTTCAGGGGGACCATTGTTAAAGTCGAGATACATCTTCTGATCGGGCTGGGCCTTGTTCTTCAGCAGAGGGTTTTCCCCGTCGTAATCACGGTTCGGGCCACCGGTGACATAACCCGGAGGAGGGTTACCGGCCCAGGGTGTAAAACAGCTGTACCAGTCACCCCAGATATGCATGGCGCAATTATCGGCTCCCAGCGATTTTACGTTGGAAATATACACCCGGTTAAGGGGATTCACTCCATGAAAATAATGCAGCTGGTTAATGGAACGCTGAAGGTATGGTGACCCAGCAGTATCCGGGAGAAAACCAATCATGTCAAAGTTCACACAGCCAATGGCAGCCCTGGGGTAGTTGCTGCCCCAGTGGTATTGCCTAACGGGCATAAAAGCCCGGTAGAGGTCGTCGTGGATATCATAATTGTAAAAAGGCAAATTCATTGCATCCTTCAGACGGTTTGAAAGAATGATTTCCTTCACGGAATCATTTGCTCCGGTCATACGGGTATAGAAAATCAAAGCATCCCCCTGTGCCGGATCGTAGACAGCGGATTCAGCAACAACAAATTCCCTTGCCCTCCGGATATTCTTTTTAATATAGTCATGGTACGCCGGCTCGCGCGTCAGGGCAAACAGATAGATGGCAGCGGTCAGCGCCAGTTGTTCCTGTTGCTCAACCGGCATATCGGCATCTCCCGATTTGATTTCCTGGTCATCGCATCGCTGACGGCACGTTCGCGCAATTCCGGAATTTCAGCCACAAATTTGGGGACAGCAGAATACACAAGTGCGGCGTGGGCAAACATACCCGATGCTGCGATGGTGGAGGAAGAGCAAACGGGGCCGTAATAGCGGGGACGTTTGTCTGCGCTGGGAGGGGAAGGAGCATTATAATCAATATAACCGATCTTGATATGCACACCACCGTCTGCTTCCTGCATTCGTTTTATCCAGTCCATTTCCCATTTCAGTTCATCCAGCAGGTCAGGAATTCCATTGCCGGATTCGGGAATACTTATATCGTCGGTAAATACCCCGGGGGATTGTTCATAGGCAGTAAACAACAGGTGGACCGGATTAAAGGCAAAAGTCAC
>JAGDMB010000339.1 GCA_017860375.1 Bacteroidota bacterium
TTTTATCACCGGTGCATCCTTGCCGGTGAGATCTTTAAACTCCGCATATTTGCCCGGATTGGGAAGTGACCTGCAATCAAACACAAATCCCCCGCCGTTGCCAGTATTATCGGCCGGAATACCGCTCTTATAGGAGAACGTGTTGACGGTAACGGTAAGGCTTTCATACACCGTATTAAATTCCCGGATCTCCCGCGACTCAATGATGGCGTCAAACACCCGGAACAGGCACGGCAGGCTGACAGGCAGCGAAACATTCTGCACCAGCCATTCAAGGGTATTTGCAGCCAGCGGAACACTTTGCAGGAACAAGGGCTTTCTTTCAATATACCCCCTGAATCCATAGGCCCCCATGGCCTGCATTAACCGTATGTAAACAAAACCATGGAAGAATTTCATAAAATGATCGGGGTCGAAACGGGGAAACTCCCTGAGAAAAACTTCCAGGTAATAATCGAGCAAGGTCTGTTTTACATCAAAGGGTATGCTTGTTTTGGCTTCAAACAAAAGCGAGGCGAGATCGTATTGCAGGGGACCTTTTCGACCGCCCTGAAAATCGATAAAGTACACCGAATCTTCATGCATCATTATGTTTCTCGATTGAAAATCGCGGAACATAAAGGAGTCGCGGCCGGCTTCCAGCAAAAAAGCAATAAGCTTTTTAAAATCATCCTCGAGTTCCTGCTCATCAAAACCAATTCTCATCGGCTTGAGAAAACAATATTTGAAATAGTTCAGATCCCAGTGCATGCTCTGGTATTCAAATTCGGGCCTGGGATAGCACCGTGCAAAATCCATTCCTTTCACGGAGCGGATCTGCAAACCGGGCATAGCCTCAATGACATGCCGGTAGGCATCCGTGACTTTCCTGCCGAACGGATTCTCCTGCTTTTGTTGCTGGATAAGATCAAGGAGAGTCATATCACCCAGGTCCTGCAGCAGGTAGATACCCCGTTCCTTGTCAGCGGTATACACTTCAGGCACCCGGTTCGCCGTTTTTTTCAGCTGCCCTGCCAGGTAAATAAAGGCATCATTTTCCCGGAGATCCGTGTTGAAGGCTCCCAGCACCTTTTTTGTTTCGCCTGCTATTCTGTAATAACGCCGGTATGAACCCGATTCAGGAAGGGGTGCAAGGGACTGTACTTTTTCGCCGGACCAGTCTTCAAACAAGCCGGCTATCCATTGGGTGATATCCGCTTTCACGCTGGTTTGATTTTATTTTCCCGGATCACTTCCGTCGATTTCTCCAGCAGCAACTGCCAGGCTTCTTCCACATTTTCGATTCCGGTATTGGTTTGGGAAATCATAAAGCGCAGTGCATACCTGTTGTTTAGCCGGGTGTGTGAAATGTACAATTTGCCGGTTTTGTTCAGGAGCTGAAGCAGGTTTTCATTCAGCCGGTCGAGTTGATCCCCGTGAAGGTTCAATGAGGGATTTAACCGGAAGCATATCAGGTTGAACAACCGCGGGGCAAGAATTTCATAATTGCCGGCCTCCAGAAGCCGCTTTTCGAAATCAGCAGCAAGGCGGATATGGAAGCGGATCTTTTCCTGCAGTCCTTTTACGCCAAACATCCGGATGACGAACCATAGCTTCAGCGCACGGAATCTTCTGCCCAGTTGTATGCCCCAGTTGGAATAATCATTGGCCTGCATGTGCACCTGCGATTTGAGGTATTCCGGCACCAGCTGAAAGGTCCGGATGAGGGCATCCCTGTCTTTTACAAAATAAGCCGAACAATCAAAGTTGGTGAATAGCCATTTATGGGGATTAAAAACAAAGCTATCCACGTCTTCTATCCCCCTGATCATCCAGCGGTATTCAGGCAGGATCAGGGCCGACCCGGCAAATGCGGCATCCACATGCAACCAGAGGTTATATTCCCGGGTTGTTTGTGCAATTTCAAATAGCGGATCCACCGCGGTGCTTCCTGTAGTGCCCAGGGCCGCCACCACACAAAGAGGGACATAGCCTTGCTTCAGGTCGGAATCGATGCATTTCTTCAGAGCCGGCACATTCATTTTAAACTCATGATCCACCGGTATTTTTACCAGGTTATCATGACCGATGCCTGCGATCCTCACTGCTTTGTCGATCGAGGAATGGGCTTCGGAGGAACAGTATACCCTGTATACCGGCTGATTCAGGAATCCCTGCTGGTTAATCGTACAGGATGAATGTTTTTCCCTTGCCGTCAGGATGGAGCAAAGCGTTGCCGTGGAAGCCGTATCCTGAATGACGCCTTCAAACGTATCCGGGAGGCCGGTCATCTGCCGGAGCCATTTCATCACCACCTCCTCCAGTTCGGTCGCCGCCGGTGAAGTTTCCCATTTCATGCACTGTGCACCCAGAGCGGCTGTAAGCATTTCCCCCAAAAGGGAAGGAAAACTCGAATTGGCAGGAAAATAAGCAAAGAAATTGGGACTTTGCCAATGCGTCATGCCAGGCAGAAGAATATTTTCAAAGTCAGCGAAAACTGCGTCGAATGTTTCGGCGGCTTCAGGAGGCAGCCCGGGCAATTTTGATGCGATATCGCCGGGGATCACCTGCGATTTTACAGGGTATGCCGCAGCATCCCGGTAATAGTCGGCTATCCAGTCAACCAGTTTATGTGCATCGTTACGGAATTCTTCAATTGAAATCATAGCCTGTATTTGACAGGTTTCAAATTTAACCCAATTTGTGCAATTGCGAAACCCGTGTTAAATCATTTTTTCAGTCAGGCGGGAGGAATAATTTTGTATTGTGACCAATATTTAATACTTTTAATACCAAACACGGAAGCAATGAATATCGAATTGTATAATTCCGATTTCCTGAATTTTGTTGAACTGAATTATACCGGGGATAATGATGAATACCGCCGGTGCGACCCGGAATCAAAGTACATCGACACGGATGTTTTTAATTTGTTTCTGGAATGCTTTGAGAATGCCAACAAATTGTTTGATTATTTCCTGGGTACCAAATACAATTCGCGAAAAATCATCGTGCTGCGAAATGAATTGTTCAGGAACCTGGAAGAACTTGAGAAGATCAGTGCACTGCAAGATTTCGTAAAAATGGCCGAAAGCCGTTTCATGGGCAAAGATTTCCTCCAGGAACTTGACACGATGCAACCCTCATGGCAGGACAACTGGAAGGGATACCTGGATAAACTCATAACGGTCAACCGCGAACTGATAGCCTTTACCGAAAAATGCGCGGATGAGGAGAGGGTGCTTTGGGTGGTTGGGTATTGATAATACAGTAATAAGAGAAGACAGGTAGGCGGTAAGAGGTAAGAGGTTTTACTATTCTTCCCGCTCCCAGCTGCCTCTTCGGGTAGAAAATTCGAGAGATCGTTGAAGACGCTTCAGAAATTCTTTCCTTGGTATTTCTTCAGCACCCAGGCTTTTCAGGTGAGCAGTAGGCTGTTGTGCATCGATAAAATGAAATTCCCACTTTTTCATTCGTTCCACCAGGTAATAAAGCGCCACTTTTGAGGCGTTGGCCTGATGATGGAACATGGATTCACCAAAAAAAGCCCTGCCAAGCGATACGCCGTAAAGACCTCCGGCAAGCACATCCCCGGCATACGTTTCCACTGA
>JAGDMB010000340.1 GCA_017860375.1 Bacteroidota bacterium
TTCCAAGCCAGATCGCAAAATTGGCATAGCGCGATTTTGAAAGAGCGCTGTATCCTGCCTGATTGGTTTTTATGGACTCGCAAAAAACAGTGCGCTCATGAAACTGCATATCCGTTTCACCATAGGGAGTTTCAATGTGGTAATTCTTTCCTTCAGCCAGTTTTGAAGTTTCAAGGTATACATAATGATCGCACGCATCGGCCCGCGTGGCAAAACGAAAGATGCTTACCGGTGGTTCACCGTTTATTTTCCATGCCGGCAGGCTGTCAATATTTACCTCATTTACATCCACAATATCGCTGGTAAATAAAAGCACCACGATACGATCGGAAGCGGTGTGCACCTCCTGCAGCGTTACCCTGCAATACACCTGCTGAAATAACGACATGCAGGCTGTCAGCAGAATCAGCGCGGTTAGGTTTCTGTTCATAGCATTTTTTTAATACGTTGCCTGTTCAGGTATTCCGGTATAGAAATCATTCATTTTCGGCATTGCATGCCCGTAAGGATCTTCCGGTTAATGACCCTACCATTTTAGATTATTAAGTCTCTCCATCGCCTTCAGCACGTTTTCATGCGTGGCGAAGGAAGAAAACCGAAAATAGCCTTCACCCGAAGGACCGAAGCCTGATCCGGGAGTACCGACCACATGGGCTTCATTCAACAATTTGTCAAACAGGTCCCATGATTTAATGCCCCGGCCGGAGTTTACCCACACATAGGGAGAGTTTACTCCGCCGTATACCCAAAAGCCAAGTTTAGAAAGGCTTTCACGCAGTACTCTGGCATTGTTCATGTAATACTGGATGGTCTCCCTTACCTCTTTCTTTCCCTCCTGAGAATAAATGGCGGCAGCAGCCTTCTGCACCGGATAGGATACCCCATTGAATTTCGTGGTATGTCTTCTGAACCACAGCGAATGCAAGGGTTTTACTTCCCCATCCCCTGTGGAGGCCATAAGGCTTTTTGGGATAACGATGTAGGCACAGCGTGTTCCGGTAAAACCTGCTGTTTTGGAAAAGCTTCGGAATTCGATGGCCACCTCACGGGCTCCTTCAATTTCATAGATCGAATGAGGAATTTCCCGATCGGAGATATACGCCTCATATGCTGCATCAAACAGGATGACGGTTTTGTGCTCAAGGGCGTAGTCTACCCATTTCTTAAGTTCCATTTTACCGGCGGTTGTTCCGGTCGGATTGTTCGGATAACACAGGAAAACAATATCCACCTTTTCAGAGGGGATTTCCGGGATAAAATTGTTCTCAGCGGTACAGGGCATATATACCAGCCCATCGTAGGTCCCCTTTTCAGTAAATTTCCCCGTACGTCCGGCCATCACGCTTGTATCGACATACACCGGGTAAACGGGATCCTGCACGGCAATGATATTCTGCTGGCCAAAAATCTCGAGGATGTTGCCTGTATCGCATTTCGATCCATCGGAAATAAATACCTCATCGGCATGAATATCGGCGCCGCGATTAGTGTATTCGTTCTGCACAATTGCCTTGCGCAAAAAATCATACCCCTGTTCGGGGCCGTATCCTTTAAAGGTATCAACCCCGGACATCTCTTCCACACCTTCATGAAATGCGCGGATGACAGCCGGAACAAGAGGCCGGGTGACATCGCCGATTCCCATCTTTATAACATCGGCCTGCGGGTTTTCTTTCTGGAATTCACGCACGCGCCTTCCGATCTCGGGAAACAGGTAGCCGGCCTGCAACTTCAAATAATTTTCATTTATCCTGGCCATTTGCTTATTTTTGTCCCAAATATAGAAGAACCTGTCTTCTTCCCGCAACATTGCAGTATAATTTTTCAACCATTATTCAATACGATGGAAACAAACGGGTTTGTCAAGATGCACGGACTTGGTAATGAGTACATTATCCTTGAAAGTGAGCATGTTGATTTTCAATTAACCGCACAGGCCATAAAGCGTCTTTGCAACATCCATTTCGGTATCGGTTCTGACGGCATTGTAATGAAAGTGCCATCGGCAAAAGCCGATTTTGGTTTCAGGGTCTACAATCCGGATGGATCGGAGGCGGAAAAAAGCGGGAATGGGCTTCGAATATTTAGTAAATACCTTTTTGACTATGGTTATGCAAAGACCCGGCAATTCTCTGTGGAGACCCTCACGGATATTGTGCATGCCGAGATTTTTGAAGAGACACAGGGAAAGGCCTCCATGGTCAGGGTCGACATGGGGAAAGCCGTCTTTGCCCCGCGCGAAATACCGGTCAGTTCAGATTTGCCTGAATTCATCGGACAAAAGATAACGGCCGGTGACAGGGAATTTGAAGTGAATTGCGTATCCGTCGGAAATCCACATTGTGTGGTGATCAAGCCGGAACTTGATGAGAAGGAGATCCGCACCTATGGCCCATTGCTGGAAAATCATCCGATCTTTCCCCACCGGATCAACGTTCAGTTTGCCAAAGTACTTTCCGATTGCGATGCGCAAATTCTTATCTGGGAGAGGGGCGCCGGTTACACTCTCGCATCCGGAAGTTCATCGTGCGCAGCATCAAGCATATTGGTAAAAAAGGGTCTTATAAAGGGGGATCTTACCGTGCATATGCAGGGAGGTATATTAAAAATCAACATCGACAGCGACTGGAATATCCGGATGACAGGCGAGGTACGTGAAATTGCCCGAGGGATACTGAGCAGGGAACTGATTGAAGATTTAAACAGGCCAATACCAGCCTGAAGCTGCGACGGACCTATGAAAAACAAAAAGTCCGGTTCCGATTCTGTATCGGGGCCGGACTTTTTTACAGGATCAGAATCCTTTAGATCTGAGCCAGATAATCCGTTGAGCAGAATCCGAAAACTCCGTTTGCGGATTTAATGTAATACCATCCGTTGTACATTTTTTTGATCAATTGTACCTCCGAATTATGAGCCGCTTTCCCCACAATTTCAAATTGAGTGCCGGGGCCTTTGCGGATATTCAGGTTTGAACTTTTGGTCACCACCTTCATTTTAATGTTCTTTGAAGTGAGGTCTTCCACAACCAGGTAATTTTTCACTTCCGTGACTCCGGGTGCTTTTTTAAGCGCTGCAACGGCAGCTTCAGCGGTGGCACCGTCAGGAACGGTCCCGGTGACCGAGAGCACTCCCTTTTCAAGCGAGCAACCCAGGTTGGGAATCGATATACCAGCAGCCGAGAGAAGCGAACTATAATTTGCCTTTTCCTGCGGCGTGGTAATGGCTTTGGCGAGATCATCAAATAGACCCATAGTATTCTGTAGTTTAAATGTTAGTCGTTATTTCGGTTGGAGTGATGTCACAAAATCGCTTGTTTCAAGGGTAAGGTTATCCTTGGTAACAATCGCATTCATCGGCATACCCTTTTCAGTTTTCACCACGAGTACATTGTTTTCCAGCGCATAGGTTCCGGATTCAATGACATTTCCGTTCAGGCTCATGGTGTACTTGTTGTCCTTGAAAGTCATCTCAGATTTCAGTAAATCGGCCTTGATAACCTGGAAGAGGCTATCATTATAAGTTCCCTTGGATACAACATTGGTCACTTTCCATGTTTTCATGATCATTTTGTCAGGGCCCTTTT
>JAGDMB010000341.1 GCA_017860375.1 Bacteroidota bacterium
TGTACCATCAATGCTCTGGGAGTTTGTGGTAAAACTGTAAGTTCCAGTCCCAGAGTTAAATGTACCGTTGTTTTCAAATCCTCCCTGAATTTCAATTGAGGCCTTATTTGTATTATCCCAGGTACCGTTGTTGGTGATTATTCCTTTAAAAATTTTAGCCCCCGTTCCGTCATTGTCAAAAAGCAGTGATTGAGTGGCATTAATAGTAGTGGTTCCCTCAATGGTTACTTTACATTCTCTTATTCCAGAATTTGCTGTCACAATGCAATTTCCATTGATATGAAGGAAACCGCTTCCTGGCACCAATGATGCTATTCGACTATAATTTAAAGTGAGGTCATTACTGACATTAAGTGTAAAATCTCCACTAAATGCAATTCGTGCCATTGCAGAATTATCATTGTAGGGAGAAACGCCTGATAAGACCAAAAACTGTATGGAATTGGGTATATTCGCATTCACCAATACTCTATCTGTAGGACGAATAGTAACAGTTTTGGTTCCCGCATTTTGTCCCGGATAAGAAGTTGCAGCCACCCAGCTCGCTCCATCGTAATATTGCCATGTCGCTAAAGCTGTCCAATCTCCAGTACCAAAAGGAACATTGGGTATATTACTTCTATAATCTCCTGGAACCTGTGCATTAACTGTAAATATAGTAATAGGAGAAACGCATAGAAGAATAAAAAATGCATTTATCAAAAGAGACTGTTTATATCTGAAGGGCTTATTCATGCGATCTTTATCTTTAGTAAACCGATCGCACTATACATCAATATAACCTTGTCACTTCTGCCAAACCTTTGAGAATTATGTAGGAATAAGGTTCTCATGTATGTGCCCAAAGGGGATATTCCCGGATTGTTGGTTTAATTCCTTGGTTTAGTTGTACCTGGTGTGTTATCATCTTCACGCTCTGCTAAAACCATTAAATTTTAGCAAATAAATCAAGACGAATACCATAACTTAATAAAATTTACTAACAATTAAAATCTGGCATCAATTTTCATACGAAAAAGAACCTAAAAAGTTATAGATTATCAGCCCATTAATGCCCTTATCCTCTTGTTTTTTCAGCAACCCGTGACGGGTTGTAACGGTTGACCGATTCGTATGTCCTGTTGAATACCGGTATTGACCATCCCTCGAAAATCCGTTCTGCCGTGCAAGAAATCCCGCTCGAACTATTGTAATCGATGTTATTTCTAAGTAATTTTATAAAGAATTCGAATTGGAATAATGAAGGAACCGATTTCCATCAGGCATTATCTGAACCGTAAAATCAAGCCGGTTTTATATGATGCCGGAAAATTTTATCCTTTGGGCCTGGTAATTCATGTGAACGGGAAAGAAGCAAAGATTAACAGCCGCCTGGGCGAATACCTGAAAATTTATACAGGGCATGTAGAACGTTTGACCAAAGGGAATCAGGAGCTTGCCCGGCTGTTCAATGCCGGCTTATTTTCAGAGCGATGGCTTACAATCATAAACAAAGAAAAAAAATTCCCCTTGTTTCACCTGATGTCGGATGAAATCAGCGTGCTGAAGAAAGTTGTTGAACTCCGGTCCTCCAATAAAGGAAAGTTCACCATCTCCCATATCGGTAGCTTGTATGAGAATTGTGTGAAGGAAATCACCGATATAATCGATGATTTCATTAAATCATCCTTCCGGGAAGAACTGAAAGTACTGTTCCTAAAATCCATTGATTCACCGGATAAAAAAGAAATTTTCAGGATTGTGAATTATTTCATTCACTTCCTTGACTGGAATCATTCGTTTTATACGCTCTACGATGAGACCTCGGAAATAATGCCGGGTGAACTCAGAAAAGTGGAAAGCCACCTGCCAAAGGACTTGCGCCTCTCTGTCAAAGCTTATACTGCCTTTTATACGTACATAAATCCGCTGAAACGGTTCTTCGAGAAAAGAGAGCAGGGACGGATCGCCACCCTGTCTTACCTTGACTGGCAATCGGACATTAAAGAACTCCTGATACGGCAATTCGGCTCAATGATGGGTAAGAAAACCGCTGTTCTGTATGTGAACCGGCTCGATGAGATCCTCGACCGGTGTCTTGCATGTGAGGAATAGGCCGGAATTGCAAGTTGCGCTGGTTGTTGTTGTTGCAGGTTGAACTCCCGAATTAATCGTAATTACACCTTACCTCGTAGCCATTACCCCTTACCTCTTACCTCGTACCTCGTACCCTTACCTCGTACTCCTTACCTCTTACCTGTTCCGCCCACCGCTTACCAGATCTCCAGCCTGTAATGATTCATTTCTTTATCGAGTTGCTTCGCATTTCTGCCGGTGACTTTATCGAGCAATTGCCAGTACTGTTTGCCATGATTCTTATGCACCGTATGAACCAGCTCATGCAGGATGATATAATCGGTCAGATGCCGGGGCAGGCGCATCAGCTGGATATGCAGGCTGATATTGTTGTCGCGTGAACAACTCCCCCACCGGGTTTTGTTATTCCTGACGGTTACACGGTTAAAGGAAAAACCGTGTGTTGAGGCCAGTTCCTTAATCCGTTGTGGCAGATGTATCCCGGCCTCAATCCTCCAGGCTTCCATGATCCCCTTTCGAATAGCACGCTGTATGCGTGGATCTTCCACAGGTGCAAAGTCCGGGTAAAAAATATGGATGCCCCCAGACTTAATGATGATCCGGATCGTTTTTTCCGGGTGTGTATGGAGAAAAAGCATATGGTCCTGCGTTTTAAATACCCGTTCCGGCGTAAAGATGCTTTTCCCTTTTTCCTTTTCCGCCATTCGTTCTGCATGCTTCAGGATCCATACCCTTTTGTCTTCCACAAATTTCCGGGCGTAAGCCAGGCTGACAAAAGGAGGAACCGTAACCCGCACTCCCTGAAAAGGAGTCATGGTGATACGTAGATTCCGGGAATTCCGGTTCCATACAAAGCAGACCTCTCCAATTCCATCTATTTTCAGCACGGTTTGCTGTGAGTCATTCCCTTTCATTTTCAGGTGTATAAAAAAAGTAAACGGGCCGCACAATTTTAAGAATTTATAACGATTTTTATGGTGAAAAAAAAAGTGCCTTTTCGTCAATATTACCAATCTAATTCTAATTTTACAGAATTAATCATTAAATCCTCAACCGAAATGAATTCCAAAAAGATATTGCTGTACCTGTCCATCTTCGTTGTCGCTTTGATTATTTTCCTTATTATCGGTAAAAAGGCCGGCTGGATAGGCAATTCCATGGTATATGAAGTGACGGTTGAAAAAGCAGCCTTTCGGAATATCACCGAGGTTATTACGGCCAACGGAAAGATCCAACCCGAAACCGATGTCAAAATAACCCCCGATGTATCCGGTGAGATCGTTGAACTCAGCATTAAGGAAGGTGATGCCGTTAAAAAAGGGCAATTCCTTTTAAAAATAAAACCCGATGTTTATATTTCCGCACGTGAAAGGGCCAATGCCGCATTGAACGGAACACGGGCCAACCTGGCAAACGCCAAGGCCGGATTGTCACAGGTGGAATCGAGGTATGAGCAGGCGCGGCTGGCATTCAACCGCAGCAAGATCCTATGGGAACAAAA
>JAGDMB010000342.1 GCA_017860375.1 Bacteroidota bacterium
TTAATGGAAAACATCCGGTATGTAACGGAGCACATCCGGAAGAAACTGGAAGCAAAAGGTATGGCAGATAGTTTCAGACGCGTACTTACCCTTGTTCCCGCCAAAAACGGCAAAATGTACTTCAAAGACGCAGAAGGCAATTTTTGGAGGATTTTTTATTTTATTACGAAAACGGTCAGTTATGATATTGTCTCAACCCGGCAACAGGCAAAGGAAGGAGGCCGGGCTTTTGGAGAATTTCAGCGGTGGTTGTCCGACTTTAAACCCGGAATCCTTAAAGACACCATCCCTTATTTTCATAACATTGAGAAGCGTTATGAAAAATTTGTAAATGTTGTTGCTGCTGATCCCATCAGGCGGGTGAAAGAGGTTGAACCGGAGATCGAATTTGTCACGGACCGTATCAATGCAATGGGAACCATCCTGAGATATGGCGAAGCAGGAAAGATCCCTTTACGGATTACGCATAACGATACAAAGTTCAATAACGTCCTTTTCGACGAGAAGGACAGGGCATTGTGCGTGATCGATCTTGACACGGTTATGCCCGGCTACCTGGCCTATGATTTTGGTGATTCCATCCGTACGATAGTGAATACTGCCGCTGAGGACGAAAAGGAGTTACAGAAGATTGATGTCAATATTCAGTTTTTCAAAGCCTTTACATTGGGTTTTATTAAAGAGACAACCGGCTTATTATCAAAAGAGGAAATTGAACTTTTGCCCATGGGCGCTCTGTTGCTTCCCTATATTATGGGATTACGGTTTTTAACGGATTATGTAGAAGGGGATGTATATTATAAAATCCATTCCCCGGGTCACAACCTGCAGAGGGCAAGAGCTCAATTTCAGTTGCTGAGAAAACTGGAGGCTATTTATCCCTCACTGAAAGAAATCGTCCTTGATGCGGCAGAAAAATACAGGTAAGATTTTCAAACCGGATTTCGTATCGATAAAATGAAACGCAATTTATTTAACGCTATCCTGATTATTTTTCCGGTCGTTTTTTTCCTGATCTGTGATTTCGTTTTGGGGATTATTACCATTCCCAAATACCACAACCAGTTCAGGACGAAACACTTTTATTACCATCACGGACTAATGCCGAACAAAGCCTCAGTGGCCACATGGAATGACCACCTGTATCCGGTTTACACAAATTCTTTAGGTTTCCGTGATTCCCGGCGAAAGCGAATCGATCGTATACCCGATCATCGCAGAATATTGTTCCTGGGAGATTCCCATACCGAAGGCGTAGGCGTTATTTATCCGCGTACCTTCACCGGATTGCTTCAATCTTTCTACGACAGCCTGCACGTTGAGATATTGAATGGTTCGGCAGTAAGCTACAGCCCTAAGATTTATTACCTGAAATCACGCTGGATCATTGAAAAGATGGGATTACGGACGGATGAGCTGGTGGTTTGCCTTGACCTCAGTGATTTGCAAAATGAACTGGTTTATGAAGATTATAACCCGTCCGATCCGGGCCTTATGACCAGATTATTGTATGCATGTGCCGGTTTTCTCCGGAATCATTCCTTTGCATTCCATCAAATCCGACAAATGACCATCAGGAAAGAAACGAAGCGTTTTCTGGAACGGGCGAAGATCTTTGATTCGTATCGCGGCAAAAATGCTCCCGGTGCGGATGCACTTGAAATGTATGCCGGTTTTTTTACCGGTTTCAGGGATGATGTGTTGCTGTCCGATCCCAAATTCCATGGTGTCGGGGAATGGATGTACGATACTGTTTACAAGGTCCTGGCCCAAAAAGGAATATCTCTCGGCATGGAGAATATGGAGAAACTTTCGGCACTCTGCAGGGATAACAATATAGCCCTGACCCTTTCGGTACATCCCTGGCTTGAGCAGATTCAGCGAAAGGATACCTCCGACTGGTATGTCGAAACCTGGCGTGCGTTTGCTGGTAAAAACAAACTGGGTTTCATTAACCTTTACCCTGCCTTTATCAATCCTTCCGCCAGCAGTATATACGGACAAGACCCCTTTCTTCCGTCGGACAATCACTGGAGTGAATATGGACACCGGATTGTAGCGAACGAATTTATCCGGAACTTTCAAAACAAACTCAGGAACCAGGAATCCGAAATAATGCTCACCGGACCCTAGTCCTGCCAGCGGACTGTCCTCGACTATAATACCATTGCAGAAGCTTCCGGTCATTTGTTAACCTATTGCACCTGAATAATAAAATGATATACTCTTACTAAACGACATTATTATACCTTTAATCCTCTATTAGCCGATATGGAGAAAAAATTCATCCTGATTCCGGTATTGCTTTGCCTGTTTTCCTGTCACAACCTGAATCGCAAAGAAAAGGTATCTACTGCTGAACAACTTCAGTCTGAGTTTATACAGGGATGGAATACATGGAATAATCCGAATGTGCTTTCTTATGTTTACATGCCCGATGGCTTTGCATTGCAGCTGGTTTTCAGAAACAAACAAGGAGGGCCCTATTGGTTGCGCGACAGTTATATTGCCGGCACAAATACGAATTTCCCTGAAAAGATAATTCCCCTATCCCATGCGTATGACGGAAGCTTTACGGATCTGATTATTGAATGGTCGGGCATGAAAGCAACGGTTACAACGGCAACTGAGGACAAAGATATTGTCATACTTTATACACCCTTGGGCAAGCAGGAAAAACAGCATATTGTGACGGTTGAGACAGGATTTTTATGGAATAAACCCGGTTCCGTTTCCAGGCGAAACAGAACCATCCTGGCAGAGGGGATCTCCGGAAAAATACCGGTTTATTCTGCTGTTCCTGATACCACCCACCCTCTTCCTTTCGTAACGCCCTATTATGCTTACAATTCAGACCAGCAGATTGCAGTGTGCACCGGAAAAAGAAGAAATATGGATGAAATCCGGAAAATCATCCTCCGGCAGAAAGAAGCGCATATGCAGCGAATGACCCATTATGGAGATCTGGCTGAAGCATACAATGCCATCCAATCCGTCATCTCATGGAATCTGATTTACGATGCCTTTAACGACCGCGCATTTTCTTCTGTCAGCAGGGTCTGGAACGAAGCCTGGGGTGGCTATATACTATTCGACTGGGATACGTATTTTATTGCCCTGATGGCTTCCCTGGACAATAAAGAGCTGGCATATTCAAATGCCATTGCAATAACCGATGCCATAACCGATCGCGGTTTCATCCCAAATGTGGAATCGACTTATTCAACGTCAAATGACCGATCCCAGCCTCCTGTGGGCAGTCTGGTCTGCCGGTTGATCTATGGGCGGTATGGTGAAAAATGGTTTCTGGAAGAAGTTTACCCCAGTCTGTTAAGCTGGAACCGGTGGTGGCCCAAATACAGGGATAATGAGGGTTTCCTTTCCTGGGGTTCCGATCCGCATCCCCGGGGAATGGATCCGCATACAAAACAGGCAGCCATGTTCGAATCAGGATTGGACAATTCACCCCTTTTTGATGAGGCAGAGTTCGATCCCAATAGCAACCTGCTGGACCAGGCTTCTGCAGGCCTGATGGGCCTGTATGTGGCCGATTGCAATAATCTCGCTGAAATTGCG
>JAGDMB010000343.1 GCA_017860375.1 Bacteroidota bacterium
TGAAATACTCAGTAATCCGCTTTTCCCCATGCCCGGCATGAAAGAAGTCATAAACGAATTGTCGTCCAAAAAGATCCCCCTGGGTATCGTATCCAACGCGCAGTTTTATACGCCAGTAGTACTGAATTATTTTCTTTCGGGACGCCTGTCGGAAGAAGACAGGGTCGACTTTTTTGATCCCGACCTCACTATTTTTTCATACAAGTATAAACGGTCAAAGCCGGATTTATTCCTCTTTCAGGTCCTCGCCTCAGCCCTTGAAAGAAAATACGGACTCTATCCGGGCGATGTATTGTTCATCGGTAACGACATGCAGAAAGATGTGTATGCAGGTCATATTACCGGCTTCCGGACCGCTTTGTTCGCCGGTGACCGCAAGTCGCTCAGGCTTCGCGAAGACATTGATCCGGTTCGGAATACCCGTCCCGATTATATCATTACCGATTTGCGGCAACTGCTTACCCTAACAAAATAGTATGGAGATATCGCACTTCAACATAGGCATCCTGCATTCCCTGATCGGGAAAAATGACGGTGTTTCCATCGTCATTGACCAGACCGTGCGTTCCATGGTCAGCGATCTGAATGTCGGACTGGGGAATATCTTTTTTCTTGCCGCGCATACATCACCCCGCTTTAATGCAGAGACCGATGAGATATTCTGGCATAAGAACGAGGCTCATAAATCCATTATCCGTTATTTTTCGGAGGAAGCACCCGAATGGCTTGACAGCATGATCCATGAAAATGCGCTGCGGGTAAAAGAAATCATCGGCGATTTCGTCCGGCAGCATTCCATCGATCTGCTGATCGCACACAACACTTCCCATCCCTATAATTTTATTACGGCAGTCGGCCTTGGATATTATTTTGAAGAGATCCGGAATAAAGGCATCGTATGGCCCAAGATCCTGATATGGTGGCATGATTCCTATTTTGAAAGGGAACAGTTCAGCAAACCCAATCCGGTAATCCGCAAATACCTGAAATACCTTCCGGGAACGTATGTTGACGGAATTGTCTTTATCAATAAGGCACAGATCGAGCTCGCCCGGCGGCTTTTCAGGAAATACAAAAGCCATCTTGAAGACAGCTTTTTCCGCGACCGGGCCGTGCTGATCCCCAACACCTGCAGCATCGAATGGAACTGGAAGGATGCGGACTGGAAGGCCGCACATCCGGTCGGGCCTCCCCTCAATAATTACAACCAGAGTTTTCTGAAAGATATTGGCGTGGCGGAGATCATCGAATCTTCGGGATTCACCCTCGAGGATACGGTGTTTTTACTCCAGCACACCCGCGTGGTTCCCCGGAAAAAAATAGAAGTAGCAATTGATTTTTCCTTTGAACTTGAAAAACGGTTTTTAAAGGATAAACGGAAAAAGTGCATTGTCCTTCTGGTCAGCGGGCATTCAGGAGATGAACAATTCAAGTACAAGGAATTTCTCATCGATTATTACCTTATTAAAAAGGAAGCCTATCCCGGTTCAAATGTGTTCCTTATCTTCGGAGAAAACCGTATTTTGTCGCACCGGGATATCATTGTTGACAAAAAATATTACAATTTCAGTGAAGTGCCTTCTGTCATTGCTTCATACGGAGGCATCGGGACTTATTTCAGCGAGGTGGAAGGTTTCGGGAATAACCTTCTTGAAATGATGTCAGCCGGGATCCCTGTTCTGATCAACCGGTATGAGGTGTACAAGTCGGATATTGAATCCTATGGTTTTAACCTTCCTTCTATCGACGATGTAATGCTCACTCCCGAACTGATCGAACAGGCGTATGCCATTCTTCAGGATCCGGCCAGGCGCAATGCCATGGTCAGGCACAACCTTGAAGTGCTCGACAGTAAACTGGGACATACGATCATTGCGCAAAAACTTGAACCGCTCATCCGGAATATGTTTACAAAAAGTTTGAATATTTGAACGTTTGAAAATTTGAAAGTTATCCGTGAACTATCAACGTTTGAATCTTCAAACTTTCAAACTTTCAAATCAAACCATACTCCATGCACCTTTCTGATGAAATAGCCAACCGGATTGCTGCACACCTCCAGAAAATCTATCGGGAAAATTTTTCAGAAGGAGTGGTCAATGCGGTATATAAAATCCTGGCCGAAGCGCCTTCGGTAAAATTCGAAAAAGATTCACTGTGGTCGCAGGACGATATCCTGCTGATAACTTACGGAGATACAATCGTGTCAGCCGGAAAATCTCCGTTGTTGGCGCTGCAGGAATTTCTCGCGGAATACATAGGGAATGCGGTTACCGGAATTCATATACTCCCGTTTTTTCCTTATTCTTCGGATGACGGATTTTCGGTCACGGATTTTCACAGGGTTAATCCTGATCTGGGCGACTGGCATGATATTGAAAGGTTGGAAAAGCACTATGATCTGATGGCAGACCTGGTAATCAACCATGTATCAAGGCATCATCCCTGGTTTGTCAATTATCTGAAGAACGAAGAGCCGGGGAAGGATTATTTTATTGCCGCCGATCCGCGTACGGATTTTTCATCGGTTATTCGTCCGCGAAGCACCCCATTGCTTACGGAGGTTTTATCGGCTGACGGATTCCGGTATGTGTGGACCACCTTCAGTGAGGATCAGGTAGATCTTGATTTCAGAAATCCAGAAGTTCTGGTGGAAATGATCCGGGTATTTGTTTTTTACCTGCAAAAGGGTATCCGGATCCTCCGGCTTGATGCCATTGCCTTCCTCTGGAAGCAGGTGGGAACCTCCTGTCAGCATTTGCCCGAAACGCACGAGATTGTGAAGTTACTGCGGACCATCGGTACGGCGATCAATCCTGGATTTCTTCTGCTGACGGAGACCAATGTTCCCAACCGCGAGAACCTGAGCTATTTTGGTGACGGGGATGAAGCCCATATGGTGTATCAGTTCAGTCTTCCACCCCTGCTTTTATATACCCTCCATTCAGGGGATGCCGGGTACCTTATGAAATGGCTTGCATCCCTGCCTCAGACCGCAAACAATTGCACTTTTTTTAATTTCACCGCCTCCCATGACGGCATCGGAATAAGACCGCTGGAAGGGTTGCTACCGGCTTCAGCGGTAAAAGAAATGCTTGAAAGCATGCAGCGCTATGGAGGACGAGTAAGCCTGAAAAGAAATCCGGATGGCAGTGAAAGCGTATACGAGATCAACATAACCTATTTCGATGCCATGAAAGGGAGTTCCCGGTGTATTGACGAGTTTCAGGCAGAGCGCTTTTTGTGCAGTCAGCTGATTATGCTTGGACTGAAAGGAATTCCGGCATTATATATCCATAGCCTGCTGGCTACGCCTAATGATGAGGAGGGGGTGAACCGAACGGGAAGAGCGCGATCCATTAACCGGAGAAAATACACCGTTGAAGAGATCCAATCATTATTGAGAGAGGGCAGCATCAGCCATCGCGTATGCAACGGTTTGAAAAAAGCAATGAATGTGCGAAAAAAGCAGCGGGCTTTTCATCCCGGCAGTCACCAGGAAATTCTTGCAACCGATCGTTCCTTTGTCGCGTTTAAGCGCTGCCATGAGGAAACCGGAGATACCGTATTTTGC